>CAZJRJ010000001.1:0-20599 GCA_964548635.1 uncultured Gammaproteobacteria bacterium
AAATAAGGTAAAAAAGGAAGAAAAGGAGGATGAGAAACTCCAAGAAGAAAAAATAGATAAAACTATAAATATTGAGGAGAAAATTATTTCAATACGAAATTTGATTTTTAAGAAAATTAAATTTGATTTTTCCAATATGCTGAAAAAATCAAAATCAAAAACTGAAGTAATAGTTAGTTTTTTGGCAATATTAGAGCTTTCCAAGCAAAAATTTGTTTTAATTGAGCAAGAGGATTTATTCACTCCTATAATGTTGAGTCACAACAAAGAGGATAATATTAATTAATTTAAGTATTTATGAGTTCATCACTAAAATCTAAAATAGAATCTTTACTTTTCATATCAGCGAGACCCATGTCTTTAAATGAGATGATAAAGGTATTAAAAAGTAAAAAAGAAGAGACCGAGAAAGCGGTTGAGGGGTTAAAAGAAGAATATAATACTAGTAAAAGGGGCTTGGAAATAATAAAAGAAAAATTGAATTATCAAATGGTCAGCGCCGGAGCTAACTCTAATTTGATTAAGGAATTTATAAAAGACGAGACAAGGGGAGAGTTGACTAGGCCGAGTTTAGAGGCTTTAAGTATAATTGCTTATAGGGGTCCAATCAGTAAAATAGATTTAGAGAGGATCAGGGGAGTAAATTGTTCTTTGATTTTAAGAAATCTTCTAATAAGAGGTTTGGTTAAGGTAGAAAAAGACAAGAAAAGGGAAGAGGAATATTATTCCGTATCTATTGATTTTTTGCGTTTTTTGGGAGTTAATGATATAAATAAACTACCTAATTATGATAGTTTAAGTCAGGATGATACCTTAGATAGAATTATAGAAGAGGATTCTCAAAATCTTAGTAAATAGTTTTTTATGTTAAGTTTGTTTAGTGTCTTTTTGGCCACTATTATTATAAATAATTTTACTGTTCCATCTTTACATCAAGATGGTTTTTTTTCTATTCAAATGAAAGATGTGGAGGAGAGGGTTTTTTCTAATTTTAAGGTAAAAGGTATTTTAGAATTTAGCCCTGTTGAGCTACTACAAGAGAGCAAGAAAGAAATGGGCCCCAAGGAAAGAGCGGTAAGTTCATCTAGTCCACTTGAAATAAAAGCTAGGAGCGCCATTGTCGTTGATGAGGGGAGTAGAAGAACTATTTTCGATAAAAATATAGGAAAGGTTTCACCCATAGCTAGCATGTCCAAGCTTATGACAGCTTTAGTATTTTTGGACACTGATCCTGATTGGGAATCCTATTATGAAATAACTTCCGAAGATAGGAGGGAGGGTGGTAAGATTTATCTTTATTTAGGCGAAAGAGTAAAAATTATAGATATTTTTAATACAAGTTTATCAGCATCGGCTAATTCAGCTACTATAGCATTGGTTAACTCTACTGGTCTTGGCGAGGAAGCTTTTGTTGAAAAAATGAATGAAAAAGCCATTGATTTAGGGTTAATGAAGACTAAATTTAAAGATGCTACTGGTCTAAGTGAAGAAAATATTTCTACTCCCTGGGAAATAAGCAAATTAATCTCTTTGGCGCTTTCAAGGGATGAGATAAAAAAAGCACTGTCTTTGAAAGGGTATAATTTTAAGACCGAAGGGGGAAGGGAGAAAACAATTGAACCCACTGATGATTTATTGAATATTTTTCCTATTGATGGTGTAGATTTAATAGGTGGCAAGACAGGCTATAACGATGGGGCTGGATTTTGTTTTGTTGGTGTTTTTCAGAAAGATAATAATAATTTAATTACAGTAATAATGGGGGCAGAGGAGGAGAGTGATAGATTTGATTTAGCAAAAGAATTAACATTTTGGGTATTTGATAATTATAAGTGGTAGTTGGAGAAAAAAATAAAAAGTGATATAATGTGAAACATATGAGTAAAAAAAATAAAATTATCATAGCTAATTGGAAAATGGAACTCGGCTTTAAGGAGAGTTTATTATTGGCTAGTCGTATGAAGAATATATTTAATAATTTCTCTAGAGAGGAAGTTGTAATATGTCCTGATTTTATTTCCCTAAGCGAAGTTGGTGAAAAATTAGTTGGATCTTCTATTGAATTAGGAGCTCAAGATGTTTTTTGGAAAGAGAAGGGGGCTTATACCGGAGAGGTCTCGGCAAAAGAATTAGAAGAGGTTGGTTGTAAATATGTTATAATAGGTCATTCAGAGAGAAGGGAATATTTAGGAGAAGATTATTCCTTGATTAATAAAGAGCTTAAAAATCTTTTAAAAAACAGTAGTTTAATTCCTATAATTTGTATTGGTGAAAAAAAAGAAGCAAGAAAAGCTGGTGAAGTTGCAGAAGTTTTATCAGAACAATTAAGACAAGCTTTTAAAGGTATTTCTATAAAGGATGATAGACAAATTATTATAGCTTATGAGCCGTTATGGGCCATTGGCTCTGGTCTTGTTATTAAACCAGAGGACATGAATGAAGTGAACAAAATTATTGTACAGTATTTTAAAAAAATATTTGACAGTGAAGTAGTAGAAAAAAATTTTTTAAAAGTTTATGGAGGAAGCGTTAATAGTAAAAACGTAGGAGGATTCCTTAAAGTAAAAGGCTTGGATGGACTTTTAGTAGGGGGCGCTAGTTTAGATTCTAAAGAGTTTTATAAAATAGTAGATAAAATGTTAAGTTAATTAAATTTATTTTAATATATGTATAATCTTTTACCTTTGTTAATAATTTTATTTTGCTTAATTAGTATTGTAGTAATAATTGCTAAGAAATTTTCTATTTTAGCGAATATAGATGTTGATTCTATCCCGTCGGAGAAGGAGGGTAAATTTAAGGAAAAAATTATTGGAGAAAGAATAAAGAGAAATTTTTCTAAATGGACTTCTAGAATTTGGAGTGTTTCAAACGTTTTTTTTAAGAAGTTTTTTAATTTTAGTCAAGACTATTATAATAAATTAAAACAAAAAAAAGAGAGTTATAGTAAAGAAATTGAGTCTCACGAAAATGATGATGATGAAAATAAAATTGACAAGATGTTTAGTGAAATAGATGGGCTTGATTATAAGGAGAATTTTGAAGAGATAGAAAACAAATTAATAGAGATTATAGGTGTTGAGAACAAAAATCCTAACGCTTTTGAAAGATTGGCTAATCTTTATTTTGAAAACAAGAAGTATAAAGAGGCCAAAGAAACATACGATCATCTTTTGAATTTATATAATGAAAACGATATTGAGAATATTACTAAAACATATTATTATATCGCTTGGATTGAGAAAGAGGGGGGTAATAACAAGGAAGCCTTTTCTTGTATAAAAAAAGCTCTTAGTCTAACTCCAAATAATCCTCGTTATCTTGACATCATGTTTGAGATAAGTATAATATTGAGAGATAATGATTCGGCTAAAGATGCCCTGGATAAGTTGAGGGAAGTAAATCCTGAAAATAAAAAAATCGGTGAATTTGAAGAAAAAATTAAAAATTTAGAAAATTAAAATTCTACATTATTAATGTAGGGTTTGTGAAAAAGCAATGTGTTTCATTGTTAACATTAATGATAAAACACATTGCTTTTTAACTTTTTAAAATGCCGAAGTAGCTCAGTCGGTAGAGCGCATCCATGGTAAGGATGAGGTCTCGGGTTCAAATCCCGACTTCGGCTCCAAGTCTTTACATAGATGTCTTAAAAATGTATTATTAAGCATAAATTGGGTCGGTAGCAAAGCGGTCAACTGCAAGTGACTGTAAATCACTCGTCCTTGTGACTTCGTAGGTTCGAATCCTACCCGGCCCACAAAATTAAAACACTCCCTTTTGGGAGTGTTTTAATTTTGTTGAGTTGGGCAGTAAATGAGAACTTATTTTGACAACTTTTTTTAGGCAAAAAATATGTGATTATTATAAAAATTTTACTGGATATAAAAAATTAAGTAGTTATAATGTGGAGACGTGCGATAGCCCTTCGAATCCTACCCGGCCCACAGATATAACAAAAGAGCGGAAATTCCGCTTTTTTGTTATATCTGTGGGTTTGTGTATGTTAAATCTACTTTTATTAACATATTATAAAGTAAACCAGTTTTATAATTAAGATAAATCTTTTTCAAATATTTTTTCGTGTCCTATTCTGTCGTGGGGCTCGTCGCCCCTTCGAATCCTACCCGGCCCACAAAATTAAAACACTCCCTTTTGGGGGTGTTTTAATTTTGTGGTGTTGAATAGTAATTGAGAAATTATTTATTTTTTCGACAAAAATAATATTTATAATGCTTTAAAGTTAAAGTTAAATATAATAAGAGTTTTTAATGTCAATTTTTTTTAAAATTATTTTGGACAGTTTATTGGGATTATTTTAAGGAGGGTATTAAATTAAATTGTAAAGAAAACTTGATTTTTTCTTTATTTTTTAGTAAAGTTAGCAAACGATTAAACAAATTAAAAGGAGGGTTTGTTTTTTTTGTTTTGATCTTTGAAAATGGAGTCTATTTTTTTATAGACATGACAATTTAATAAAATATTTGAGAGGAGGATAGCTATGGAAGGAGTAAAAATTTTAGTAATTGATTTAGGGTCTCAATATACACTCATTATCGGACGCACATTAAGAGAGCTTGGTTTTAGGTCCGCCATTCTTCCACCGTCGCGAGCTAAAAGTTGGTTAAAGAACAATAAACCAAAGGCAATTATCTTATCAGGAGGTAGCGCCAGTATTTATGAACAGGGTTCACCCGAGCCACCACAAGAAATTCTTTCTTTGGGAATTCCGATTTTGGGGATTTGCTATGGGATGCAATGGTTAATTGATAAGCTTGGAGGCGAAATAGGAAAGGGGAGAGAGAAAAAGGAATATGGGAAAACTGAAATTGTTTATTGTAATTCTCCCAGCAAGCTGTTTAAAGGAGTGCGCGGTAGGAAAATCGTTTGGGCGAGTCATGGTGATAGCGCTGATGTGATACCTGAAGGATTTTCTGTGCTCGCTGAATCAAGTAAGGGGCGGACGATTGCTGCTATCGGAAATGAAGACAGGAAAATTTGGGGACTTCAATATCACCCTGAAGTAACTCATACGGACAATGGCAAGGACATTCTGAAAAATTTTTTGTTGAGTATTAGTAATTGTGATTCGGATTGGTTGCCGACTAATATTATTAATAGTGTTTGCTATGAGGTTCTAGGTGCCGTTAAAGACAATAAGGCCATTATAGGATTTAGCGGAGGAGTTGATTCAAGTACCCTTTCCGCGTTTATTGCTATGGCTCTTGGAAAGCAGTTATTGGCTGTGTGTATCGATACTGGTGCATTACGCAAATACGAGATTGAAGAAATCAAGATTAATGCTAAAGCGGTCGGTGTTAGATTAAAGATTGTTAAGGCCTCACTTCGTTTTCAAAAAGCGTTAAAAAATATTACTGACGCTGAGAAAAAAAGAAAAGCTTT
Source organism: uncultured Gammaproteobacteria bacterium (assembly GCA_964548635.1). Lineage (GTDB taxonomy): Bacteria > Patescibacteriota > Patescibacteriia > Patescibacteriales > JAGXOH01 > JAIOTG01. The sequence goes on from CAZJRJ010000001.1 coordinate 5,404, forward strand.
TAAAAAGCTTTATGTTACCATTCTTGAAGAGGAGGCTGTAAAGTTTGAAGCGATCTATATTATTCAGGGAAGTTTAGCGACTGATTATATTGAATCTGGAGGTATTGGAGAAGCAGCTCTTATTAAATCGCATCACAACATTGGGAATAAATGGAAGTTGAACGATCTCCATCCAATTCGTAAATTGTTTAAATATGAAATTAGAGCTCTTGCGAGGGAAATGGGGTTGCCAGATTTAATTTCAGAACGACAACCTTTTCCTGGCCCAGGCCTGTTTATTCGTGTAGTTGGCATGCCAGCAACATTGCCCAAACTGTCAATTCTCAAGGAGGCTGATGTTATTGTTACCGGTATTCTTAAGAAATATGGTATCTATAAAGATATATCGCAATTAATAGTGGCTTTAATTGGTGTGAGAACAGTTGGAATAAAAGGTGATGGGCGCTCATATGCGTATCCAATATTGATTAGAGGTGTAGTAACTCGTGATTTTATGACAGTTTCCGGTTACCATTTCTCGCCAGATGTTCAGGAGGAAATCGAAAAAGCAGTAACAACCCATCCTAAGGTCAATCGTGTATGGTTTGACTCAACAGATAAGCCACCGGCCACTACAGAAATGGAATAAGATGGTTGATTGGTAAACGTTATTTATAAACAAAAAAAAGGGGGGGGGATTATGCATTATGCGTGATCCCCTTATTTATTTTTTAAGCATTGTCATAAAAAAACTTGATTTTTTATTCATTTCTTAGTAAAGTTAGCAAAAAGAGATAAATTTAAGGGAGGGTTTTTTGAACCTTAAAAATTTAAACTTTTGTTTTGAGATAGAAATTCCGATAAACACTTAACTATTATAAGGGGGTAACCCATGGATGATCCAGGTTATTTACTCGTAAGCGATTTTGACGGAACGGGGGCTGATACTTTTTCTCAAAATCCTAAGGGTGTTGGCGTTAACGAAGCTTATTCCCTGGCAATAAAGGATTTATTTGGAAAAGAGGGAGTGAAAATATACAAAAAATACGGTAATTTAAAAAACAGGGCGCCAGAAGAAATTGTGGAGCAGATATTGGATATTGGAAACAAAAAGTCCTTAATCAAATCAGCTGAAAAATGTTTTGACTCACGGAGTAAAAAATTAAACCGCCTTGTGCCCGATGGCAAAGGTGCTCCTTTGGAATGGATTCCTGGTGATGAAACTAAAACAAAGAGGACAATCACTGAGATGTTGGTTTTGATTAAACTCTCCTATTTAATGGAAGAAATTGGTACTTTTTTTCCGGATGGCAAAATCTGGCCTGAGCCATGTCGTGGATTTTCAAATTTTTTCAAATTTGTTGACATTTTAAAAAATAAAGAAAAAATACCGATTAAATTAGCGATAATCTCTTCCGGCCACGAAATTTTTATTCAAAAGACTTTTGAGGCCTGGGGACTTCGCATTCCTGATATTATTGTTACGGATGACGATATGCGTGGTCAGAGCTATCCTTATGAGATGGAGAGGAGAGTTAAGCCTTCGTCTTTTCTGTTTGATCTTGTGCAATCAAGATGGATTGGCAATAAATTACTTTCGCTTAATCAAGCTCAGCAGATTGAGTTAATAATGAAAACAAGGTCAAAGATGATGTATTTTGGCGATGATCTGATCAAGGATGGAGGCTTGGCTAAAAATTCAGGGGTTATCTTCGGTCATTTTGATAAAACAATCGTCAATCCTACTATAAAAGATAATGGAAATTTATCTTTTGGTGACTGGAATTACGTTTCGAGTAATTTCCTCACTCCCGCAATTTCTAAACTTAGAGGAGGCTTTTCTTTCAAAAATATTTAAAAATAGATAATTTTGAAAAGAGGGGGCGCAATATTAAATAAGCGCCCCTTTTTTATTTATTTTTTGAAAATAATATGTTAATATTAAGTAATATTATTTAATGTTTTTTATGAATGAATTATTACCTGGGAATCCTCGTTATCAACCCAAGGAAATGATCCCTGTTTTTGGGTATGATAATTTATATAAGAAATTTTCTCTAGTTGAGATAGCAACCTTAGAAACCCTTGGTGATATTGGCATAATTCCTAAAAAAGACATAGAAGAATTAGATCAAGTAAAAAAACAAAAGCTTTTAGATATTAAAACTTCAGAAGTAGACGAGATCGAAAGAACAATAACTCACCACGACATAAGGGCTTTGGTCAGGAAGGCACAAGAAATTTTAGGGCCAAATTTAGCAAAATGGGTGCACATTCCTCTTACTAGCTATGACGTTATTGACACAGCTAGAATATTGCAATTTCAAGAAGCCTATAAAACCGCTTTAAAGCCTTCAATAATAAAAATTATAGAAGTATTTTCAAAATTAATAGAAGAGAATATTGAACAAATTCAAATTGGCAGAACTCATGGTCAGCATGCGATTCCTATAACAGTTGGATTTTGGCTAGCAACAATTTTAAACAGAGTCGTATATAATTTTGAAAAGATGGATTATTATTGTAATAATCTAGTTGGAAAGATTTCTGGTCCAGTCGGAGCGCATAATGCGCAATTAGGATTACAATTCACAAATATTACCGATGAAGAGAGTTTTGAAGAAAAAGTGTTGGCAAAATTGGGCTTAAAACCAGCCAAAATTAGCACTCAAATATTGCCCCCAGAGCCCCTGAGCTTTTTTTTATTTTCCAGTGTTAATTTATCAGCGACTTTAGGGCAATTTGGAAGAGATTCTAGACATTTAATGAGGAGTGAAATGGGGGAAATTGTAGAGTCTTTTGAAAAAGGGCAAGTTGGTTCTTCCACTATGGCTCACAAAAGAAATCCAATTAATTTTGAAAATATAGAGGGCATGTGGCTTAGGACAAAGAGTGAATTTAATAAAGTGCTTGATTCTTTGATTAGTGAACATCAACGTGATTTAGTTGGTAGTTCGGTGGCACGTGATTATCCAATTATTTTAATTAATTTACAAAATCAACTTAATACCTTGCTTAGAGAGAATAAGGACGGTATAGTTTTCTTAGAAAGATTATCAGTAAACAAGGAGTCCTGCCTTACTAATTTTAATAAGAATGCTAATGTTATCTTAGCAGAGCCTCTCTATATTGCTCTTCAGATGGCAGGATATACTGGGGATGCTCATGAGTTGGTAAATCATAAGATAATTCCAATAGTGCAGAAATCAAAAAAATCAATGGTTAATGTCTTAAATGACTTGGCTCTTGATGATAATAATTTAAAAGTAATTATAAATAACATTCCCAAGGAAGTCTTAAGTTTATTAGAAAGCCCTGAAAACTATATAGGTGATGCCAGGGAAAAAGCAAAAGAGATAATTGAATATTCTAAATCAATAATTAATTTAATTAAATAATTATGGAATATCAAAAAGGTGATAAAAAAATAGAAGGAAAAACAAAAATTGTTTGGGGAATATCAGGTGATAACAAAAATGTTATTATTGAAAATAAGAATGATATTACAGCTTTTGATGACCCTTCTTTTACTAAAAATTTTAAAACAAAAGCGGTCCACGCTACAACTGTTACTTGCAGGGTTTTTGAGCTTTTAAAAAGAGCGGGTATTCCAGTTGCATATGTTGAGCAAATTTCTCCTACAGAATTTGTGTCTCCAAAATGTACTATGATATCGCTGGAAGTGGTGTGTAGGAGATTCGCCGTTGGCAGTTTTTTAAAAAGAAATCCAGAATTAATTAATGAAAATAAAGAAAGGGCACCTCATAGGTTTCATAATTTAGTTGTTGAATTTTTTTTAAAAACAACCAAGGGTGAGTTATTTGATAATGAGGAAAAATTAGTTTTAGAAGGATTAGATCCTAAAGAAGGTGAGGAAGACCCTTTTATTAAAAATCCTTATGGCTTAGATTGGGAGTTACTTCATCCAAAAAAACCATCATGGCAAGAAGATTCGGTTCTTGGTAGAAAGGTTGAGGCCGGCAGGATATTGGGTAAAAAATCAGAAGAAATGGTTATTGATATTGAGAAAATAATGAGAAAAGTTTTTTTGACATTGGAGGGAGCTTGGAATAATTTGGGTTACAGGATTATTGATATGAAAATTGAACTTGGAATTGATGATGAGGGGAATTTGATGGTAGCAGATGTTATTGATAATGATAGCTGGCGATTGCGTGATGCTGATTGGAAGGAGTTAAGCAAGGAGGCTTTTAGGCAAGGAGAGGAATTGGACGAAGTTGAAAAAAAATATGGTTTTGTAGCGTCTTTATCAAATAATTTTCAAACTCCTAAACAAGCTTTGGTTTTGTGGCGTGGATCAAATAGTGATTTATTTCCCGAGGTTGAGATATTTGAAGGCTTGCAAGATGTTTTTATAGAGAAAATAACTATGTCGGGGCATAAATCTACACAAATGTGTTTAGATAAGTTGGAAGAAGTTCTAAGTAAATATCCCGGTGGGGGAGTCATTGTCGCAAAAGTTGGAAGAAGTAATGGTCTAGGACCTATTATTGCTGCGCGAACCTCATGGCCGGTTATGGCTATTCCAGCTACTATGGACAGTTTTTCTTCTGATGCTTGGAGTAGTTTAAGGATGCCTTCAAAAGTTCCCCTAGCTACTGTTTGGCCAGAATCGAACGCAATACTCTTGGCAGCTGAAATACTGGGGCAAAAAAACCCGGTTCTTTATCAAAGACGTCAGTTCTTAATAGAGGGGCAAGATAAATAAAATTTTTAATGTTATGAAATCAAATAATTGGTATGTAATTACAGGTGCTCCTAATTCAGGAAAAACTTCTGTTGTTAAATTGTTGGAAAAAGAGGGATATATAGTGGAATATGAGGCTGCTAGAATTTATATAGACAAGGAAATAGAAAAGGGGAGGACCATTGAAGATATTAGAAAAAATGAATTAGAATTTCAAAAAGGTATTCTTGATTTAAAGATTGAGGTTGAGAAAAAACTGCCCAAGGATAAAATAATTTTTTTTGATAGAGCGATACCTGACAGCGGGGCATATTATAAATTATGTGGCCTTGATAAAGATAAGTATTTAGATGAGGCAATAGAAAAAAGTAATTACAAAAAGATTTTTTTATTTGACCTTTTACCGTATAAGAAAGATTATGCTCGTACAGAAAGCGAGGAAGAGCAGGAAAAAATTCAGAAATTATTAGAGCAAACCTATAAAAATCTAGATATTCCCATGGTAGTTGTTCCGGCAATGAATTCGAAAGAGGATAGGTTGGTTTTTATTTTAAATAATTTGTAAATATGAATATGTATCATTTTTTTATTAAACAAACAGAGGAGCTTGAATATTGCTTTAATATTCACTCATCAAAAGACTTAAATGAAGAGGAAATTAAAACTTTAAAAAGTATTTTAGCTAATGGTTTTTGCTTTAGCCTTGTTCAAGATAAGACTAATTTTAAGAATAAAAATATTATTGAGATTGGCCCAAGATTAAATTTTGCAACCGCCTTTTCAACTAATGCCGTATCAATTTGTCAGGCCTGCGGACTAGAATCTGTAAAACGAATAGAGAAATCAAGGAGATATATAATTCCAGAAGACATAGGTGTAGAGAAATTTATAGAAAAAAACCATGACAAAATGACTGAATGTGTATATCCCAAGATACTAGATAGTTTTGTTACTGGCGTTAAACCAGAAAAAGTTTTTGATGTTAAATTAATTGAAGAAGGGAAGAGTGCTTTGGAAAAAATAAACAAAGACATGGGTCTTGGTATGGATGATTGGGATATTAATTTTTACTATAATTTATTTATAAACGATATTAAAAGAAATCCGACAAATGTAGAGTGTTTTCAGCTTGGACAGGCAAATTCAGAGCATTCTAGACATTGGTTTTTTAAGGGAAGAATTGTTATTGATAACGAAGAGATGAAAGAGTCTTTGCTTGATGTTATTTTTTCTACTCTTGATGCCAATCCAAAAAATAGTTTAATTGCCTTTAGGGATAATTCTAGTGCTATTAAAGGATATAAGATCGTGTCAATCATACCGGAGAAAAGCGGTCAAACTTCTTCTTATAAGATGAAAAATTTGACTTATCATATTATTTTTACTGCCGAGACTCATAATTTTCCCTCAGGAGTCGCGCCTTTTCCAGGTGCAGAGACTGGTGGAGGAGGTAGAATTAGAGACATACAAGGAACTGGCAAGGGAGCCTTGGTAGTGGCTGGAACAATCGGGTATTGTGTAGGAAATTTGAATTTACCAGGCTATGATTTACCTTGGGAAGATAAAACTTTTAAATATCCTAATAATCTAGCATCGCCAAGTAAAATTGAAATAGAAGCTAGTAATGGAGCCTCTGATTATGGTAATAAATTTGGCGAACCTGTTATTCAAGGCTATACCCGATCTTTTGGTCTTAGTCTGCCATCTGGAGAAAGACAAGAATGGCTTAAGCCAATTATGTTTTCTGGAGGCGTGGGACAAATTGATGACGCTCATATTAAAAAAGAAAAGCCTACTAAAGGTATGTTGATAATCCAAATAGGAGGACCAGCTTATCGGATTGGAATGGGTGGTGGTAGCGCTTCTAGTATGATTCAGGGGGAAAATGCAAGTGAATTAGATTTTAATGCAGTTCAAAGAGGTGATGCTGAAATGGAGCAGAAAATGAATAGAGTAATTAGAGCTTGTGTTGAAATGGGAGATAAAAATCCAATTATAAGCATTCATGATCAAGGAGCTGGAGGGCCTTGTAATGTTGTTACAGAGCTTGTTGAACCAGTCGGTGGAAAGGTTGATATTAGAAAAATAAAAGTGGGAGATGAGACTTTGTCTATCTTGGAAATTTGGGGAGCCGAATATCAAGAAAGAAATGCCTTATTAATATCACCTGATAAAATTAAAGAATTTAAGACTATTTGTTTAAGGGAACGTTCTGATTTTGAAGTGCTAGGAGAGATTACCGGAGATGGAAAAATAGTAGTTTATGATTCTGTAGATGATGAAGTTGTTGTCGATCTAGAACTTAAAAAGATTCTTGGAAAAATGCCTCAGAAAGTTTTCAAAGACAAGAGAATAAAAAAAGAATTAAAATCACTTAAATATTCAGAGAGACTAGAACTAAAAACTGTTTTAAACGACGTTTTACGTCTTTTATCTGTTGGATCAAAAAGATTTCTTACAAGCAAGGTTGATAGGAGTGTCACGGGGCTTATTGCCAGACAGCAGTGTTGTGGTCCTTTACAATTAGCTGTTTCTGATGTGGCCGTTGTTGCGCAGAGTCATTTTGGTAAATCTGGTGCTGCTATATCTATTGGAGAGCAACCCATTAAAATGATTATTAATCCTGAGGCCGGGGCTAGAATGTCAGTCGGAGAAGCTTTGACTAATTTAGTGTGGGCCAGGATTAGTGATTTTGAGGATATTAAATGCTCTGGTAATTGGATGTGGGCAGCTAAGCTTCCCGGAGAAGCAAGTAGGATTTATGATGCGGCTGTGGCAACTAGGGATTTAATGGTAAATTTAGGAATCGCTATTGATGGAGGTAAAGACAGCCTCTCTATGGCCACAAAAGTTGGGGATGAAATAATTAAGTCGCCTGGAGAATTAACTGTTTCAACTTACGTAACAGTCCCAGATATTACTAAAGTAATTACGCCAGATATTAAGAGGGCAGGAGAGAGTGGAATTTGGTTTATTGATCTTGGTAATGGTAAAAATCGTCTTGGTGGTACGGCCTTCGCACAAGTTCTTAAACAAGTTGGAAACGAGTCTCCAGACCTGGATGATTTTGATATTTTTAAGAGATCATTTAATGCGATTCAAAAATTAATTGACTCTAATCTTATTTTAGCAGGACATGATAGATCAGATGGAGGTTTGATTACAACATTACTTGAAATGGCTTTTTCAGGAAATTGTGGCTTTGAGCTTGATATTGAGAAAGAAAAAGTTAATAAAATTCCGTATTTATTTAATGAAGAACTAGGGCTTGTTCTAGAAATAGATTCTAAAAGTGAGAAAGAATTTTTAAAAATTATAAAGCTTTATAATATTGAGAACATTACTAACAAGTTAGGAGTAACAACAGAAACAAAAGATATTAGGATAAAATATAATAGGAAAAATGTTTTATTAGAAAAAATGTGTGACTTACGTCAAGTTTGGGAAGAGACTAGCTATAAGTTGGAAGAACTCCAGACAAAGATTGATTGCGTGGAAAGCGAGCGAGATGTTATTTATGAGAGAGAAAACCCAATTAATAAATTAACTTTTGAACCTGAAAAGACGAATAAAAATTTATTAAAAAATAAAGATAAACCTAAAGTCGCTATAATACGTGAAGAAGGAAGTAATGGCGACAGAGAGATGGCTAGCGCTTTCTTCTTGGCCGGGTTTGACCCCCATGATATTGTAATGTCCGATCTTTTATCTAATAAAGTTAGTTTAAATGAATTTAGAGGGGTCGTTTTTGTTGGAGGTTTTTCTTATGCTGATGTATTCAGCTCTGCTAAGGGTTGGGCCAGTACTATAAAATATAATAAAAGAGTTAAAGAAGAATTTGATAAGTTTTATAATAGAAAAGATACTTTTTCTTTGGGAGTATGTAATGGTTGCCAATTAATGGGTCTTTTGAATTGGGTTCCTTGGAAAGAAAATAATTCTAATAAGAGTCCAATGTTTCTTCGTAATGATTCGGGGAGGTTTGAATCAAGATGGGTCAACGTAAAGATATTAGAAAGTCCCTCTATAATGTTTAAAGATATGAACAATTCTGTTTTAGGGGTTTGGGTGGCTCATGGTGAGGGAAAATTATCTGTTCCATATGATACTTTTAAGACTATTAAATTTAAAAAACTTGCTGCCGTCGCATATGTTGATGAAAACGGTGAGCAGTCTGAGAGGTATCCAATAAATCCAAACGGATCTCCGGAAGGAATAACAGGTGTTTGTTCGCCCAATGGACGTCATTTGGCCATGATGCCTCATCCAGAAAGAGCATTTTTGAAATGGCAGTGGCCTTGGATGCCAGACGAAATAAAAGATAAGGAAGCATCACCTTGGTTAAAAATGTTCCAAAACGCTAGAGAGTGGTGTGATAATAATAAATAAATTTTTAAATTTCATGGATAAAACTAGTAAATATAAAGAATTAGGTATTGACCCTGGCAAATCAAGTGTACGAAAGGCATTTATGGATCGTGTCCAGAATGATTATCCCAATGCTTTTGTAAATATAGTTCACGACCCAGAATTATCTGATACTGTTTTTACTCAACATATGGATGGGGACGGCAGTAAATTTGTTCAAAGAGCTCTTCATTATTTTGAAACTAAAGATGAGACAATTTTTAGAGGGGCAGTTGATGACGCTATATCTATGAATACGGGTGATATTGCAGCTAGTGGTTTTATATTTGGAAAATGGGTTATAACTGATGTTATTAATATTAACGGTTTAAATTTACCTAAAAATTTAATTATGAATCAGATTGGCATTCGTGTTTCAGAATTATTGAGTATGTATAAAAAAAATGGTTTTGATATGACTTATTTTCTTGGTGGAGAAACTGCAGATCTTCCAACTCAAGTTGAAAGCATGGTCTTTGACGTGGCGATATATGCTAGAACTAAAAAAGAAAACATTATTACTGGAGATGTAAAGCCGGGAGATAAGATTTTTGGTTTTGCCAGCGATGGAAAAGCAAAGTGGGAGGAACATTTTAATTCAGGTATAATGTCTAATGGAATTACATTGTCTCGTATGAGTCTTATGAACCCTGGCTATAATAATAAATACCCATTCCTCAGTGGTGGAGAAAAAGGGTATCAAGGAAAATATTTTATTAATGATAAGCCAGAAACATTAAATGGAATGACGGTGAGTGAGGCAATTTTATCTCCAACTAGGCAATGGGCGATTTTGATAAGAAGGATTATAGAAAAATTAAAAAAGTGTAATAAATTATCACTACTTCATGGTATTTCAATGAATACTGGCGGTGGGGCTACTAAAATTGGCCATGTTGGTCAAGGGATTATTTATAAAAAAAATATGCCAAAGGTCCCAGGAATATTTGAATTAATTCATCAAGAATCCGGAGAAGAGTGGAGAGATATGTTTAATGATTTTAATTGTGGAGTGGGTATTGATGTAGTGGGGCAGGATAATCAATTTATGTATAAGGTCTTACAGGAGGTAAGTGAGGAGACTGGCGTGGCCTTGTATGATCTTGGTGTGTGTGAGAAAAATAATGAAGCAAATAATAAAATTGATTTGAGTACTCAATACGGTAATTTTAGTTATAATATATAAATTAAAGATGGCGTATGTCAAAAGTTTATTTTTCTAAAAATATAGAGAGCATTATAAATCAAATTGATTTTAATCAACTAGGTCAGAAAGTCGGAATTAAGGTTCATTTTGGAGAAGAGGGCTGTGACACTTTTATTAACGCCGGTTTGATTAGAAAATTTTATCAGAAAGTTGAAAGTCTAGGTAAGGATGTTGCGTTAGTTGAATGTAATGTGCTTTATAAGGGAAGTCGGACCAATAGTACGGACCACATAGAAACTGCCAGAAGGCATGGTTTTGGTGATATGAAAATAGATATTTTGGACGGGAAGAAGGGAAGTTAATTTATTGAAATTGATCATTGCAAAATTGGAAAAGGTATAGAAAAATATGATTCTTTTTTAATTATTTCTCATTTTAAGGGACACGGAGCAGTTGGTTTTGGGGGAGCTATTAAAAATGTCGGAATGGGCCTTGGCAGTAGGGCTGGAAAACTAGATATGCATTCTAGCATCAAACCGGTTGTGTCTGATGAATGTATTGGTTGCGGAGAGTGTGCTAGAAATTGTGATGTTAATGCTATTACGATAGATAAGGGAAGAGCGGTTATTGACGAGAATATTTGTATTGGTTGTGCGATGTGTATCTCTATTTGCCCATTTAAGGCAATGCAAGTTCCTTGGAGAGGTAGAACATCTAAAGAGGTTCAAGAAAGAATAGCGGAATATACCAGGGCAATATTAAAACGTTTTCCTAATTCGATTTTTATAAACGTTCTTACAAGCATAACTGAGCATTGTGACTGTATGGGACAAAAACAAGAGTTAATTATGGATGATATTGGGATGCTTTATTCTGATAATATAGTGGCAATAGACAAGGCTTCACTTGATTTGGTGAATGAAAAATCAAATAAAAGGTTTGAAGAGATAAATGATGCTGACAATAAATACCAGATAAACATAGCCGAAGAAAAGGATTTGGGGAGTCAAAAATATAAATTGATTAATCTTTAAAATAAAAGTAAATTTATGAATATAAAGTCAGCTAAATTTATAAAGGGAATCGTTAAACCTGATGTTTCCCTGGAAAACGATTTGCTTCAGATTGCTTTTATTGGCCGCTCCAATGCTGGGAAATCTAGTGTTATTAATTCACTCGCAGGGGATAAGAAATTGGCCAGAACCAGTAACAGCCCTGGTCGGACACAGCAAATAAATTTATTTTTGATTAACGACTCTTTTTATTTGCTCGATTTACCTGGTTATGGTTATGCCAAGGCTCCTGAGAAAATAAAAGAACTTTTAAAAAATATTATTTATGGCTACTTATTTGAATCACAATATGTTCAAAAAAAGGTTGTTTTGATAATTGATTCTAGAATTGGACCGACAAAACTTGACTTGGAGATGATTGATTTATTAGAACAACATAAAAAAAATATTGTGGTGGTGGCTAATAAGGTGGATAAAATAAAATCATCAGTATATCAAAAACGAATTAAAAATATTCGAGAGAAAATCGGCAAACACACTCTTATTCCCTATTCGGCTGAGAAAAAAACAGGAACAGAGGAGTTGTGGAGTGAAATTTCATAAAAATTTAAAATATGATTATAGATTCAAGTAAAATAGGAGTAACTTTTGTTAAGGTTTTTTTAATAGAATTTATCACCTTGGGTGTAGTCATTTTTTTATTAAGTGTAGTAAAAATTTAAAATATGCCTGAATTACCAGAAGTAGAAACAATAAGAAGAGATTTGGATGGGAGTGTAACGGGCCTGAAGATAAAAAGTCTTGTTTTTGAAAGTGACAAAGAGATTAAAAATAAAAAAGATCATTTCAATGATGTTTTAATAGGTAATAAGTTTAAAGAGATAAAAAGAGTAGGAAAATTATTGATATTTGAACTAGATAACCCTTATTTTTTATTAATTCATCTTAAGATGACAGGGCAGCTTATTTTTTGTTCTAAAAACAAGTTTATAGCTGGGGGGCATTCTCTTGAAAAGGGTAGTTTAGTGGAAGACGTAGGGGGAGATTTGCCAAATAGGTATACTCGTGTGATATTTAATTTTATAAATGGAGATAAATTGTTTTTTAATGATTTAAGAAGATTTGGTTATTTAAAACTGGTAAAAAAAGAAGAATTAGAGGAAATAATTTCAAAATATGGAATAGAGCCTTTAAAAGTTGATTTTACCCTAGAAAATTTAAAAAAAGTTTTAAAAAACAGAAAAGCAAGTATAAAATCAATTTTATTAAATCAAAATTTAATTTCTGGTATAGGAAATATCTATAATGATGAAATACTTTTTAAGGCTGGTATTGAACCGGAAAGACCCGCAAATAAAATAAAAACAAAGGAAATGGGTAAAATTATATCTTCTGCTAATAAGATAATAAAGAAAGCAATAAAAAATAGAGGAACCACCTTTAGTGATTACACTGACGGGCAGGGCAGGAAAGGAAATTTTTCTAATTTTTTAAAGGTGTATGGAAGAGAAGGGGAGAAATGCAAGAGATGTTCTGGAATTATAAAAAAGATTAAAGTCGCCAATAGGGGTACTTATTTTTGCCCTAAATGTCAAAAATAATAGTATTTGACATACCGTTATTTTCTCTAAACAAGTTGACTTTTAAGCTTTCCTAAGTTATTATATCATTATTATAATAAGTAAAGTTTTTCAGCGACAGTTTCCCGATTTTGGTTTATTTCAGGAAATGTTGGCTGTATTATAGAATCTATGTCTCAAGACAATTTGATTAAAATGGAGTGTACGGAATGTAAAAGAATAAATTATTACTCCAGAAAAAATAAGAAAAATATAAAAGAAAGACTAGAATTAAATAAATTTTGTCCTAGTTGCACCAAGCACACACCTCACAAAGAAACTAAATAAATAAATTTGTGTTTCAGGTTAATAGTAAAAAAAGGAAAATAATATTATTGTCATTTTTTGTTTTGGCGACTATTTTTTTTCTATCAGGATGTGTTATAAAAGATTTTCAAGATTCTGTTTCAGAAAAATTAAAACTATTTAATGATAAGATAGGGGATGAATTTAATGGTTTTGATAAAAGGCAAGAAGATTCTGTTATGGACGTTTTTAAGGAGAAAGATAAAAAAAATTCTGATAAAAATTTAGAATCTTCCGGGTTAAGCGATGAAGATAAGGAAAAAATAGATGATTGGCTTTTGGAAAATGGTTTAAATAAATACGGAGATACTGAGGGCGTCTATTATCCCGAGGGGACACCTCTTATGAAAGGGAATAATGAAGAAAAAGTTGAACGCTATCAATATTTATTAAAAAGATACCCAAATATATTAGAAAGGGTAGATTAAAAATAATTTATTATTATGAAAAAAGACTTTACTAGTAGGATATTTTTATTATTTCTATTGATAGTCGTTATTATTGCTTGTTATTTTATTTTCAGACCATTTTTAATTGAGTTTTTTGTGGCCGCAGTTTTGACATCTATTTTTTATAGGCCCTACAAGTGGTTGAGCGGAAAGATCGGAAAGAGATTCGCTTCTCTTGTTATGTGTTTATTTATTGTTTTGATAGTTATTGTCCCTTTAGTTAATTTAATTATTTTATCAGCTCAAAAATCTATCTCAGCTTATTCTACTGTTACAGAATTTGTTAATGATAATGGAATAAAGGATATATTTGGGGAGGATATTTTGATAAGGGCAGAAAATTTTTTTGGTGTTAGCGGGGATAGCATAAAAGGTTTAATCATTGATTCTGCTAAGAGTATAAGAGATGTTTTATGGCAAGGAGCAACTATTTTTGTTTCAGGAACTACTAGTTTTATAATATCCTTGGTGGCCATAATATTTATAATGTTTTTCTTTTTTGTTGATGGTGAAAAAATGGCCAGGAGACTTATGGATTGGACTCCATTGCCAAACGAACATGATGAAGAGATATTTCATAAATTTAGAGATGTTAGCTATTCTACAGTTTTGGCTACTTTTCTAACAGCAATAGCTCAAGCAGTTATAGCTGGAATTGGATTTTTCATCGTGGGTGTGCCCTTTTTCTTTCTCTCCATTTTAGTTGCCTTTTTTTCTTTAATTCCATATGTTGGATCAGGTATTATTTGGTTTCCAGTTGGTCTTTACTTGCTTTTAATAGGCGATATCTGGCAAGGTATTTTTGTGATGGTTTGGGGAGCCCTTATAATAAGTTTTGCAGATAATATAATAAGAGCCTATATAATTAAAGGAAAATCTCAGGCTCACCCTATTTTTATAATATTTTCTATTTTAGGAGGAATCGTTCTGTTTGGTTTTTGGGGGGTTATAATCGGTCCCTTGATAATTTCTCTAGCTCTTACTATATTGCATATTTATGAGATAGAATATAAAGATGTGCTTAAACAAGAGGATATTTAAGTCTTAAAGTAAATCTGTTATAAAAAAAATAAAGACGCAAATACTTTGCGTTTTTATAATTAATGCGGGATTCGTATAGTGGCAGTACAGGGGTCTCCAAAACCTCTAGCGTGGGTTCGATTCCCTCATCCCGTGCAAATTTTAAGGCACTCTGTTTAGGAGTGCTTTTAAATTTGGTGAATTAATGAATCCATAAAAATTTTATCTTAGAAGTGCTATACTTAAATATTGTTAATTTAAGTAATGTTCATTTAAGATGAATTTTGAAAAAGCTGTTAGAAATATAAACAGATCGTTAAATAAAAAACAACCAGCAAGTTTTAGTTCTCAATGGATAAAAAACAGATGTAAAATTTCATATCAATTTATAATAGAGAATATAAAAACAGAGTTTGGTGAGTCTGATTGGGATCTGCTTGTTTCCAGGCTTGATAGATATAATCAAGTTTTATGGATGAGGGGTATAAAAAAAGAGAGTGTCGAGCAATACGAAAAAGAGAGAGAATTAAATATTATTTTAGAAAAAT
>CAZJRJ010000002.1:0-20255 GCA_964548635.1 uncultured Gammaproteobacteria bacterium
ATTAAATTCAATTTTAAAATCTAACCTGGAAAGCTCATTATTGGCGTTGGGAAAATAAACATTAGCCAGATAATATTCACCCAAATCAAGCAATTGAATCCTACCTTCATTGTCCCAACCTAGCTTATCTAAAATATTTGACTTTATAACCTTTTTTACGAGTATAGCCGTTCCACTGTAACCAGGTCGCTCGGCTGAATTCCAATAAACCTCATATTTGTCAAAAAAAATATTTTCCTTCTCAATATCTTTCTCTGCTATTTTAATTTCTTGCAGACAAAGAACATCAGGATTCTCATCTCCTAAAAACTCTCTAAAATTTTTCTTCAAAATAGCCCTGATTCCATTCACGTTCCAAGAAAATATTTTCATAATTTAAAATCTAACTATTAATTATTAACTAAAGGCCAACAACTCTAAACCAATAAAATTATCTCAATAATTACACCAATCCTTTTGGCTATAAGCTTCCTTTCCTAAGTCCAGCCGAATCCACTCTCATTCTTTTTTTCTTTCTCTGAACCTTTTCTCTCTGCTTCTTTTCTTGTTCTTTTTCTTCTTCTAAATATATCCTTTTTTTATACATAAAAAAATGCTAATATAAATTTAGATGGATATAAATAATTATAGCCTAAGCAGATGGATTATTCAATAAATAAAAAATGGTATAAAAAATGGTGGGCAATCATCCTTTTTATTTTTCTATTTCTTCTCGCCATGATCTTTCTCCTAGTTTTTATATATATAATTAGAGAGATAAAAAACTATAAAAATCCCAATTTGGAAAACATAAATAACTTAGAAAACCAAGTTGTTTATTATATAAATAACCAAAATCAATACTCTCACCCCGAGGGGAATAACAATTTAAACTTTTCCATCGGCACCAGCACTCCCAAATTAACCATAGTGGAATTTTCAAGTTTTTCCTGTCCAAAATCAAAAAACTCATTTACAAAAATTAGACAGCTAGGCCTTAAATACAAAAATGATGTAAAAATAATTTTTAGACATTACCCAACTGACGAAAATTCCTTTCTTTTAAGTCAAGTTTCTTATTGCTCTGGAGAACAGGGACTTTTCTGGCCTATGCATGATAAATTATTCCAAAATCAAAATAATTTTTATAATGAAGAGATAAACAATTTTGCCAAACAAATAGGACTGGATATGAATCTTTTTTCAAAATGTATGGAAGTAAATAAATATGAAGATGAAATTAAAAATGATATGATTGATGCTGAAAGATTAGATATTAAAGGAACTCCTACCTGGTTTTTTAATGGAAGAAAGGTCTCTGGTGATATATCTCTTGAAATGATGGAGTCTATAATAGTAAGTTTAATTAAATAATTATTCTAATAAATTTTTACGCGAGCCTTGTCTCGTCTGGGTAGAAAAAATAGATGAAGTAAAATTTTATAAAATTTACTCTCTAACTTTTTTTGTGCTATAATACAAATAATCTTAATCTAAATTTAATATTTATGTATCAAATAAGAATTCACGGCCGAGGAGGTCAAGGGGTTGTTACGGCGTCTGAATTAATAGCTATTGCGGCTTTTGAAGACGGAATGAATGCTCAAGCTTTTCCTTCTTTTGGGGTAGAAAGAACCGGAGCTCCGATAGAGGCTTACACACGTATAGATAAAAAATTTATCAGGACAAGAGAACATATTTATAATCCTGATGTTTTGATTATTTTAGATCCAACCTTACCAGAAGTAAGCGATGTTATTCATGGTTGTAATCTAAAAACCAAAGTTATAATAAATACGGCTAAAGACAAAAAGGATTTACCAATAGACCTCCCCCCTTCCAACATATACACCGTAGATGCTACTAAAATAGCTTTAGAAATATTTGGTAAAAATATTGCCAACACCACCATTCTCGGAGCTTTTGCTAAAGATACCAAAATGATAAGTTTAGAAGGACTAAAAAAAGCTATTAAACAGAAATTTGAAAAAAAAGGAAAAAGTATAATTGACAAAAATATAAAAGCGGTAGAAAAAGCTTATAATTTTTAAAACAATTTAAATATGAATATTGATATAACAAGCAAACCAGGCTCTATTGAAAAAAATGAAACTGGGGGCTGGAGAACCTATAAGCCAATTATTGATAAAAATAAATGTATTGGCTGTGGCATGTGCGAAAAGGTTTGTCCTGAAAGTTCAGCTCATATAGTGATAAATAAAAAAGGCGAAAAAAAAGGACAAATAGACTACAAGCATTGCAAAGGTTGTGGAGTTTGCGCCAAACACTGTCCAGTTGGAGCCATTCAAATGATACTGGAGGAAAAATAGCTAATAGTTTTTAGCTTTAAGCTATTAGATTATAATGTTAAAAACAATAATACAAAAATTAAGCTCAAAATAAAAAACTAAAAGCTTAAAACTATAACGTTTATGAAGAAAAATAACAATAAACAAGGTGCTCAAATATTAGAAGGATCTCAGGCTATAGCCCTAACGATTAGAAACATAAATCCTGGAGTAATATCAGCTTATCCCATCACTCCTCAAACACATATCGTGGAAGATTTGGCAAAATTTAAAGCAGACGGAGAAGCTGACTATGAATATGTAAGAGCTGAAAGCGAATTTGCAGCTGCCTCTATTGTTGAGGGCGCCAGCGCCCAGGGAATACGAGTATATAGTGCGACTAGTTCGCAAGGCATCTTACTGATGACCGAAGTTCTTTTTAATATAGCCGGAATGAGACTGCCTGTCGTTATGACCTGTGCTAACCGAGGAGTTTCAGCCCCTATCACTATTTGGAATGACCACCAAGATGCTATGACAATACGCGACTCTGGCTTTTTAATGTTTTTTGCTGAAAACCACCAAGAAGCAGTAGAGCAACACATTTTAGCTTATAAAATAGCCGAGAAATTGAGACTACCAGTCATGGTTAATATTGATGGCTTTATACTTACCCACTCTTATGAAAAGGTAAAAATACCAAGCTCCTCTGAAATTAAAAAATTCTTACCTGATTTAAAGCTCAAAAAAAACCAAAGCCTGAGTCCTGAAAACCCAGTCACAATGGGAGCTTTTGCCACTCCAAAACATTATATGGAAATTAGAGAAGAACTTCATAATGATTTAAGTGACTCTATAGAATTAATACAAAACGAATACAAAAAATTAAACAAAACTATTGATCTTCAAAAAGTTAAATACAGTCGAACAATAATAGACAATGCACTAGTAGAATATTATGGTCCTAAAAGTCCAAAAACCTTAATTATTGGCATGGGTTCAATGATGGGAACAGTTAAAGAATATAGTGATAAAGACAAAAAAATTGGAGTCTTGAAAATAAAAACCTTTAGACCTTTTCCAGAAGAAGAAATTAAAAATGTTTTTAAAAAATTAAAGCCCAAAAATATAGCTGTATTAGATAAATCAATTAGTTTGGGACATATGGGCATCCTAGCTTCTGAAATCAAAGCTGTTTCCCAACAATCAGGTTCAGTACTTAGTGCTAATAAAATAAACGTTAAAATTCAAAGCTTTATAGTCGGACTTGGAGGCAGAGACATAAGGGAAGAAAGTATTAAAAAAATAGTAAAAGAATCGAACAAACCAGGGCAAGGAATGGTTTTTATTAAAGAATAATATAAATATGCTTAAAAAAATATCTAAAATTACACTGTCACTAATGTTATTGCTTCTTCTTTTTAGTAGTTTTGTCCTTGTAAACATTGAGACAGTTAATGCTATAGATTTTAATCCTAATGTGACAATTCCTGGATCTAAGTTTGAACACGACGGAACTGACCAACAATTATCAAAAGATACCAGTCCCATAGCTCAATATATGAGGGCTCTATATAATTGGGGAATTGGAATTGTAGGCGTTTTAGCTGGAGTTGCCCTAATAATAGCCGGAATGATGTGGCTTACTGCTGGAGGAAATAACGCCCAAGTAGAAGCGGCTAAAAAATGGATAGGTGGGGCATTGAGTGGCTTGGTTTTAGCCCTAGGCTCTTACTTTCTTTTATACCAAATAAATCCTGGTTTAGTTAGTTTTAGTACATACAAAATAATAGGAGTAGATGTTGGAGCAAAGGGAGGTAATGTGGTTTGTTATTATTATCAATGGTGGGTTATTTTTCCCGTCATAAAAAGTGGAGAGTCTGACTGCTTTGAAACAGAGGATGAATGTGACGATGACAAACCTTTACTAGTTGAAGTAACACCAAATGACGGAGAAGGTTGTTTTCTGAGATAAATAATATTTTTTTATTTTATAAAATAAAAAAGTTTAACGTTTTAATTTTAAAAAACTTATTTCAATAATTTAAACTTAAAAATCATAAATTAATAATATAAATGTTCAAAAAAATATCAAAAATTACACTGTCACTAATGTTATTATTTCTTCTTCTTGGTAGTTTTAGTTTTGTAAGTATTAAAACAGTTGATGCTACAACCTTCAATCCCAATGTAACAATTCCCGGATCTGAGTTTGAACATGAACAAGCCGATCCCAACAATCCTGATAAAAAACCAGGGACACAACTATCAAAGAACACCCGACCCATAGCCCAATATCTGAGAGCTCTATATAATTGGGGAGTTGGGGTTGTAGGCGTTTTAGCTGGAGTTGCCCTAATAATAGCCGGGATGATGTGGCTCACTGCCGGAGGAAATAACGCCCAAGTAGAAGCGGCTAAAAAATGGATAGGTGGGGCATTGAGTGGCTTGGTTTTAGCCCTAGGCTCTTACTTTCTTTTATACCAAATAAATCCTGGTTTAGTTAGTTTTAGTGTGTATACAATAGAGGGGGTAAATGTTGGAGGAAGTAGAATTAAAATAGGTTGTTGCAAAAATGAATTAAACGGCAGATGTTGGAGTACTAAAGAAGAAGATTGTGACAACAAACCAAGTGAAACTGCATCTTTTGTTTGGAGTAGTGGGCAAACTTGTATCAATAAAAATACATGTATGAAATATGCAAAAGATAGAGAATCAACCTTAATAGCAGAAAGATGTGAACCTGGTCTAAGGTTTTTAGGAGATCCTATTAATATCTGTTCTTCCGGACAAGGTTTGGGAGAAGATTGTTTTACTACAGATGATTGTGATTGTGACTGTGATTATTCAATAGTAGGATGTTCTTGTGAAAAAAATAACTGGGAACGCCTTAAGGGAAAACCCGGAAAATGTGGATGTCCGTAATGTGGATGTCCGTATTAACCTATCAGTAGTCGCCGCCAGGGACTACTGGTAACATAAAATAAAAAACCATAATTCACAATTCATTATTTAAATCCCCCACATGATACATTTTACCAAATACTCCGAGGAAAAATTTAATATCTTAAACAAGCATAAAGTTTATTTTACTAAAGAAATGATAGAAGAAACCATAAAATCCCCCACCAAAGAAGAAAAAAAAGGCAAGTTTTTTTTTATGGAAAAAGACGGATGTCGTGTGATTTGTGACAAAGAAGAAGGAGTGACTAGAGTGCTAACTTTTTATCCTTTCAAGAAATAAGTATAAAATTTAAAATAAATTTAATTATGGAGGGTAAAAAAACATAGTTTTGAAAAAGTTAAAGCCTGATCAGGAGCAAGAAAATTCAAGAAAATTACGCATAAAAACTTATTTTACATATTTTACTTAATTTACTTTTTACAATAGAGCATAAAAATTCATAATTCGCCGAACTCCCTTGACTAAAGTTTAACTTTTGATAAACTTTAATTAATCTAAAAATTAACTAAAAAAATATGATTAATATCATTGGATTAAAAAATTTGAGGGAAAATATGGGTGAATATGTTAAAAAAATATCAAAAGGACAGTCTTTTGTCGTATTTAAACAGTCAAAACCCATATTTAAGATATCCCCTATCAACAATGACGATCAATGGGAGGAAATAGTTGATTTTACTAAAATAAAAAAGGGCGGGGTAAGCATAGATGAAATCCTTTCTCGTTTATAATCCTATGGACAAAATTTCAAAAGCTTTAAAAAAATTAACGATTAAAGAAAAAGAAATTGTTAAAGCAATATTGGAGAAGATAAAAAATAATTCCATTTCAGATCTAGATATAAAAAAACTTAAAGGATATGATAATATTTTTAGAGCCAGAAAAGGAAAAATAAGAATAATATTTAGTAAGGTTGATGAAAACAACATAAATATTTTAACGATCGAAAAACGGCAAGACAGGACGTATAAAATATGAATAACGAATAATGAATAGTGAATTATGAATGACGAGAGGATATTTAAGATTATTAAGATAAGAATAAATAAATAATAAATTGTGCTTTGTAAATTTTACGAAAAAACCACAATTCATTATTCACTATTCATAATTCAATCTCCATGAACTATGACGCTGAATCAAACATACTGAGCTGGGAAATAGCCCAGGGAAAGATTGATCATGTTAAAGAATTTGGGAATTTTTTGATCCATCTATCAGCTAACAACAAACCAATTTTAATTGAAATATTAGACGCCTCCAAGTTTAAAGGAGAACTTAATAAAAAAACAAACTTAAAAGAATTGAAGTTAGGTATGAATAATGAATAGTGAATAGTGAATTATGAATAATGAGAGAAGAATTTCATCGTTTACAGATTTAAATGCCTGGAAGGAGGGACACAAGCTTGTTTTAAGTATATATAAAATAACAAATAATTTTCCTAATAAAGAAATATTTAGCTTAACAAGCCAGGCAAGGCGATCTGCTATTTCAATTACGTCAAATATAGCAGAAGGATTTAGTAGAATTTCATATAAAGATAAAGCAAATTTTTATTCAATAGCACAGGGTTCGTTAACCGAATTACAAAACCAATTATTAATAGCGAGAGACATAGATTATATAAAAGAAAAAGAATTTAAAAAAATAGCCGAACAAACAATAATTGTTCATAAACTAATTAGCGGATTAATAAAAAAATCAAAACAAATTCATAATTCATAATTCAATCTAAAAATATGCCTACTACTAAAGTTAAATCTAAAACTAAATTAAATAAATCATTAATCGCACCCGGTCATAGAGCCTGTGCTGGGTGTGGACAAATGATAGCTGCCAAAACAGTAGCTAATGCCTTGGGGCCCAATGTAATAATAGCGAACGCCACTGGCTGTCTAGAAGTCACCACTACACCCTACCCGACTAGTGCCTGGCGAATGCCCTGGATACATTCTTTATTTGAAAATCCTGCTGCAATTGCCTCTGGAATAAAAGCTAGTCTGGATTACAAATATAAACACGCCAAAACCAAGGAAGAAAAGGACAGAATTAAAAATATCAAAGTTGTGGCCCAAGGAGGAGATGGCGGAACCTTTGATATCGGCTTTGGTCTTATAAGTGGAATGTGGGAAAGAGGAGAAGACATCCTTTATGTTTGCTATGATAACGAAGCTTACTCTAATACTGGTATGCAGGCTAGTGGAGCTACTCCTTGGGGCTCCAGCACTACTACCACACCATCAGGTTGTGGCGACACCATTGATTCCATTGGATCTCATCAAAGGAAAAAGGACATGATTTCCATTGCCCTAGCTCACGGACTTCCCTATGTTGCCCAAAGCACAGTTGGATTTATATCTGATATAGAAAAAAAAGTAAAAAGAGCCATAGAAATAGGCGGTCCATCTTATATTCAAATCCTTTCCCCTTGTATTCCAGGCTGGAAGATTGATTCAAGCGAGTCAATAGAAGTGGGTAAACTAGCAGCTCAAACCGGACTTTATCCTCTTTTGGAATATGAATATGGAGAACTAAAAAATACCAATAAAATCAAAGAGACCGTTAAGGTAGATGAATACTTAAAAATGCAGGGCAGATTTAAACATTTATTTAAAAACAAGAAAGGATTAGAGCAAATAAATAAAATACAAGAAATTGCCAATAAGAGCATAAAAAAATATAATTTATAGCGAAAACTAAACAATATTGAATTAAAAAACGAGCCCTACATAAACGGCTCGTTTTTTATATTGATTTACCTCATTACTTTCCTGGTGGTAATCTGTATTTAGGGGAAGTTCCATTTTTTTCTACTCTTAAATCATTAAAAAAGAAATCTGTATAAATAGCACAATTTTCTGAAAGTATAACCACTTTTCCATCACTATGGCAAACTTCTACAAGATTACTGTCAGGGACATTAGATCTCTTAAAAACTTCCAAAACTCTTAATTCTATTAATTTTTCTAAATCAAGCTTTTTAAAGAGCTTGAAAAAGATTTACTTTTTCATTAAATCCATGGCTTGATTTGCTAACTTGTCTGCTTCTTTATTTTTTTCCCTAGGAATGTGAGTAAAACTTATTTTTTTAAAAGAAAGAGATAAATTATAAACTTGAACAAACAGAGGTTGTAGGTCCTTATTTCTAACCTTATATTCACGATTTAATTGTTTGACTACTAATTCGCTATCTAGGTAAAAATCAACCTCTTTTGCGCCTATATTTTTTGCTTTTTCTACAGCTTTTAACAGCGCCCTATATTCTGCCTGATTATTTGTTGTCTCTCCTAAATACTGAGATATTTCAAAAATTACCTTTCCTTTAGTATCATAAGCAACTGCTCCGATTCCGGCTGGACCAGGATTACCTCGGGCTCCCCCATCTGTATATATTTTTAACTTCATATTATTTTTATTATTCCTCACTCCTAGGACCTCAAAGCTATTCAACTAACTTCAATATCAATTATTTTAAGCTGGACACTCCTTCTTCCATTAAAATCATTTATATCAACATAATAAACTATATCTAATAAGTCCCCTATTTTAATACTATCACAATTATCAGCTTGTCTAAAAAAGACTCCCCACAAACCATTAAACCTAAACTTTATGTGTTCTTTGTTTTTACCCATACAAACAATATCCTTAACACAAACTTTTCTACTTAAAAAAACAGGTTTAGGATTCGCTTCTCCAAAGGGGGCTAATTTTTCAATATTTTTTAAAAAACTATCATTTACTCTCTCAATATCTATTTCTTCATCTATTTTTATTTTAGGCACTAATTTTATCTTTTCTAACTTTTTATTAGAATACTGACTTATTTTTTTTCTAAATTTTTCTAAATTTCCTACCTCCAGACTAAAACCACAAGCCGAGGGATGACCACCATAATTAATCAAAAATTCATCGCTCTCTTGCAAGGCCTCCATTATATTAAATTCCTCAACACTTCTTCCTGAGCCCTTTAATTTTCCTTCTGAATGTGTTAAAACTAAAACTGGTTTATAAAAAACATTAGAAATACGACCAGCCGCAAGTCCAATAACGCCTTCCATCCAAGGATTTTCTTTTTTACTTACTGTTATTATTATTTTGCCCTTTTCTTCTCTGGCTTGCTCCATGGCCCCCTCCATGACTTCCTCTGTAATTTTTTGTCTAAGACTATTTTTTTCATTAAGATCAAGCGCTCTCTCTTTGGCCTTAACCCTATCTTTACTAATAAGTAAATGAAAAGCCTTGGCCGCATGAGCCACTCTGCTTGAGGCGTTAATTCTAGGAGCTAATTGAAAGCCAATATTCCAAGAATCTAGATAGCCCTTTAACCCTGAAACTTTTATTAATTCTTTAAAACCAATTCTCTTAGTTTTATTTAAAACCTCCAAGCCCTTTTTTACTAAAATTCTATTTTCTCCAATCAAATCAACACAATCAGCCACAGTGCCAACCGCCACTAAATCAAGCAAATTTTCATTTAGCGCTATCTTCTGTTTTTCGGTTAAAGTTGATTTAATAATCAAAGCTTGAGCCAATTTATAAGCAACGCCAACACCAGCCAATTTTTTAAAGGGGTATTTTTCTTCTTTAATGGCTGGATTAATAATAAGACATGGAGGGTATTCGCTTTTTTTAGTAGGCGGAACATGATGATCTGTTATAATAACTTTCAAACCTTTTTTTTGAGCATATTCAACTTCTTCCTTATTTTTAATACCAGTATCGACTGTTATAATCAAAGCCCCACCTTCTTTAACAATTTTATCTATTGCTTTTTTATTTAATCCATAACCCTCCTTAACTCTATCAGGCATATAAACAGAGGGCTCTGATTTAAATATAGAAAAAAGATCATAAAGAAGCGCTGAAGAAGTTATGCCATCCGCATCATAATCTCCATATACAAATATTTTTTCTTGTTTCTTGATATGGTCTATTATCAAATCAACAGCTTCTTCCATATCACCCAAATCAAAAGGATCGTAAGTTTCCAATTTTTCAGGATTTAAAAAATTATACATTTCTCTTTCATCTGTTATACCGCGATTAAACAATAACTGTAAAATTTCCCTACTATATTCGGGATTTTTTTTAATAAAACCATCTTCTGCTCGAGGCAGTACTTTCCATTTTTTTTCATTATTCATAAAAAACTAAAATTTATAAAAAGGCAAAACTTACACTCCAAAAAACCATACTAAAAATAACTATAAAAGATAAAAAAATCCAAGCTACTTTTTTTATATGTTTCTTTTTAATTCTAAACTTTTTTTTGTTAGACATATTTTTTTATTTTTTTAATATTTTAACAAACGTATCGGGAGGAATATCAACTTTACCCCTACCCACTTCCATCATTTTTTTCTTTCCTTTTTTTTGTTTATCAAGTACCTTCCTTTTTCTACTAACATCTCCCCCATAAAGATTGGCGGTAACATCTTTTCTCCTAGCAGAAACTCTCTCAGAGGCCACTATTTTACCTCCTACAGCTGCTTGCAATTTTAAAACAAACATCTGTTTCGGAAGAGTATCTTTCAAAACACCAAGTACGTCTTTACCCTGTCGAAAAGCTTCTTCCCTATACACAATAGTGGACAAAGCCTCCACGAGCTCTTCCGCTACTAAAATATCTAATTTTACAACGTCTGTCTTCTTATAACCTATAAACTCATAATTAATTGAGGCGTATCCAGAACTTACGCTTTTTATTTTATCATAAAAATTAGTCAAAATAGTAGCCAAGGGGATTTCATAGGACAAAATAACTCTACCTCCTTGTATATACTCGGTATTTTTATATACTCCTCTTTTATTTTTAACCAATTCCATTATTTTGCCTATATATTCATCAGGACTAACAACGTCCAAACTAACCCATGGTTCTTCAATATTTTCAATTTCTTCTTGAGGTGGTAATTTCTGAGGCATACGAATAATTAATTCTTCTCCTCCTCTTTTATGAACCCTGTAAGCTACACTCGGAACAGTTACTACCAACTCTAAATCATATTCTCTCCTTAGCCTCTCCACAACTATCTCAAGATGCAAAACTCCCAAAAATCCACATCTAAAACCAACACCTAAGGCCTCAGAATGTTCAGATTCATAAAAGAGAGCTGAATCATTCAATTTTAATTTATCCATAGCCTCTCTAAGGTTTTTTAATTCGTTTCCCTCTTGAGGAAAAATACCAGCGAAAACCATGGGCTTAACTTCTTCATAACCCTTTAAAGGCTTAACTCTGTCCCTATCTTCGGCCAAAGCAACAGTGTCCCCCACCTTGCATTCACTAACATCCCTAAATCCAGTGATTATATATCCTATATCCCCAGCTTCAAGTTTTTCAACTGCTTTGTAATCAGGGCTAAAAACACCCACTTCATTAGCATCGCCTTGGATTTTAGTTGCAATCAAAAATATTTTTTTATCTTTTTTTATTTCTCCGTCCATCACTCTAACATGGGCCACAACACCCTTGTAAGAATCATAATTAGAATCAAATATTAATGCTCTAAAAGGAGCTTTGCCCGTCTCTTCTTTGTAAGGAGGTGGAGTTTGGGCAATAATCGTATTAAGCAATTCTTCTACTCCCTTGCCTGTTTTAGCCGAAACAAGACTTATCTCCTCTTTCTTGCATCCAAGTAAATTAACAATTTCTTTTGTTACATTTTCAACTTGAGCAGCTGGTAAATCTATCTTATTTATAACTGGGATAACAACCAAGTTTTGATTCATAGCTAAATACAAATTAGCTAAAGTCTGAGCCTGAATACCTTGAGTAGCATCAACTAAAAGAACAACACTTTCAACTGCAGCTAAACTTCTAGAAACTTCATAACTAAAGTCAACATGACCAGGAGTATCTATTAAATTAATAACATATTCATCATATTTCATAGTCACTCCTTGTAATTTTATCGTAATACCTCTTTCTCTTTCCAAATCCATCCTGTCTAGAATCTGATCCTTCATCTTTCTGTCTTCCACAGTTTTAGTCAGCTCAATCATACGATCAGCCAAAGTAGACTTACCATGATCAATATGTGCAATAATAGAAAAATTTCTTACTTTCTTAATCATAAAAATGTTATGCGTTATTATATCCCTCTAGCTTCTCCCTGGTCTCCTGTTTCAACTTTTTTCCAAGGTAATTTTCTTGTT
This sequence comes from uncultured Gammaproteobacteria bacterium, assembly GCA_964548635.1. Classification (GTDB taxonomy): domain Bacteria; phylum Patescibacteriota; class Patescibacteriia; order Patescibacteriales; family JAGXOH01; genus JAIOTG01. The sequence continues at coordinate 12,397 of CAZJRJ010000002.1, forward strand.
AAAACTCTCCAAATTGAGAAAAATTCTTCACTTTTAATTATATAACAGATGAACATATATCCCAGAATTCCCAATATACCAGCTATTGCTCCCTGAGTCAAAATTCCCCAGAATTTATTCATATTTACCAAAGGTTCAATAATTATCTTAGTAACCTGAACTATAGAACCACAAAAAATTGCAGCTAGGGAAAATTTAACTGAAGAAAATAATATTCTGCCTTCGTCCAATTCTCCCAATTTATAACGCAAAACCATCCAAAGTAAAACAAAATTAACTATACTGGCAATTGAAAATCCTAAAGCTAGTCCTGCAACACCCATAAATCTAGAAAACCACCAAACAGATAAAATATTAACAAAAGCTGATACTAGACCAATAAAAAAAGGGGTCTTGGCTGTGTGTTGAACATAAAAAGCCCTTATCAGTAATGGTATTAAAGCTTGGGCAAATAAACTCAATGCAAAAAATCCCAAAGTATCAAGGGTTAAAACCGTATCCTGCCAATCAAACATACCAGTTCCCAGTACAACCCTAACAATCTGTGCCCTTAGGGTTATAAGAAGGACTGTGGCTGGCACAATAAAAAACAAAACTTTTCTTATAGTGGAAGACAGGCTCTCTATTAATTTCTTTTTATCAGAGCCTATTTTTGACAAAGATGGAAAAGCTGCTATTGCAAAAGATATTCCAAATATCCCTACAGGAAAGAATTGAAGGTTATTAGCAAGGTTAAAAATAGATAAAGATCCGCTGGCCAAGGTAGAGGCAAAAATTGTTATAACCAATAAATTAATTTGAGTTATTGCCAAGGTCATTGTTCTTGGTATCATCATCTTCGCTATATTTTTCAAATTCTTACTTTCAAAATTAATATGAAAACTATATTTATAGCCTAACTTAAAAACAATTGGAACTTGTATAATCATATGCAAAAAAGAACCCAAAGCAACCCCCCAAGCCAAGCCATAAATACCCAAATACGGTACAAAAAATATAGCTCCAACTATAATTCCCAAATTATACATTATGGGCGAAAGAGAATATACAAAAAATCTTTTAAAAGATTGGAGAATTCCACCCCAAATACTTGAAATTCCTAAGAAAATCGGTGATAAAAGCATAATCCTGGTCAAATTAACAGTTACGATTTTATTTTCTGGGGAAAAACCAGGAGCTATTAATTTTACTAAATATGGTGCGAAAATAATTCCTAAAACAGAAAGAAGAAGAAGTGCTATTATCAAAATATTTAGAAGATTATTAACTAAATCCCAAGCCTCTTTATTTTCCCCTTCTTTTCTGTTAAAAAATTCACTGCATCTAGTTTCTTTAACTAAACAGGAAAGAATGGGAATAAAGCCAGCTGAAAGAGCTCCCATCACCAAGAGATTAAACATCAAATCAGGCACCCTAAAAGCAGCATAATAGACATCTAAAACATCGCCAGCACCAAACTCTCCAGCTAAAATTCTATCTCTAAAAATTCCTAAAAAACGGCTAATCAAAGAAGAAAAAGCCACTAATGTGGCTGCTAAAGTTATACTATCTATTTTTTTTGTTAATAATTTCCTTATCATTATATTTTATATCCTAATCCTTATAAATAAAATGTAAACAGGTTTTTATCCTTTACTGTTAAAACTATTAAGCAAGCTTCTTCCTGTCATATCAGGAGATTTTTCAATATTAAATAAATCCAAGACAGTTGGAGCCACATCAACCAACATACCCTCTATCTCAGCTTTAACTCCATCTTTTTTAACCTTTATATAATTATCAGAATTTACGAGCCAACAAGGAACAGGATTAGTAGAGTGCTCGGTGTCTATCTGGCCTGAATATAAATTAATCATTTCTTCAACATTTCCGTGATCAGCAGTTATAATCAAACAACCATTTTTATCTAAAACTTTATTTATCAAGTCATCTAGACATTTATCAACAAACTCCAAAGCTTTAATGGCAGCTTTAAAATCGCCGGTATGACCGACCATATCAGGATTAGCATAATTAACTAAAATAAAATCATGTTTCTCATCTTCGATATCTTCTAATAATTTATCAGTTATTTCTCTAGCACTCATTTCAGGAGTGTCGGCATAAGATGGAGTATTTTTAGAAGGAACTACTATTCTATCTTCATCTTTGAAGGGTTTTTCTAAACCACCGTTAAAAAAATAGGTTACGTGAGCAAATTTTTCTGTCTCTGCCATCCTTAATTGCTTTTTATTATTGTCAGATAAAATTTTTCCTAGACGCGTTGTTATTTTCTGTTGACTAAAAACAGATTCTAGACCTAAGTCTTTTTCATAATCATTAAACCCTACAAATTTTATATTTTTAGGGGGAGTTAAATTTTTAAATTCATTAAAATCTTTAATACTAAAAGCCCTGGCTAATTGTCTCGATCTATCTTTTCTAAAATTAAAACAAATAACAGCATCATTATCTTTTATTAACGCCTTGGGGAGATCCTTATTGTCTAATAAAACTATTGGCTCAATATATTCATCACCATTTCCTTTTTCGTATTGATTATCAATAGCATCGGCCACATTTTTTTCTTTTACTCCTTCTCCCTTTATAAAGGTTAGAAATGATTTCTCTATTCTGTCCCAGTTGTTATTACGATCCATTGTATAATATCTGCCTGACACACTAGCAATCTCGCCAATACCAATCTCGTCAATACTTTCTTGTAGGGAGCTTAAATATTTTTTAGCGCTCCTGGGACTCGTGTCTCTTCCGTCAGTAATTGCGTGTATATAAACGTTTTTAACATTTTGTTGTTTAGCAAGAACCAAAAGAGCTACTAGATGATCTATACTAGAATGTACTTCACCATCACTAACTAGGCCTATTAAATGTAAGTTACTTTCCTTTTCTTTAACCCAAGCCGTTGTCTTTAATAAAATTTCATTAGAAAAAAAAGTATTATCGGCAATAGAAGCGTTTATAGTAGGTAGGAACTGATAAATAATTTGACCGCTTCCTAGAGCTTGGTGACCAACTTCAGAATTGCCCATAACTCCCCAGGGAAGACCTACAGACATACCAGATGCCTGCAAAAGCATTTTAGGATAATGCTTGTTCATTTTTTCATATATAGGTAATTTGGCTTTAAAAATTGGATTCCCTTTTTCATTATTCCATTCACCCCAACCGTCTAGAATCACCAAAACTACTGGATTATACTTTTCTTTCATAAAAACTTTTTTATCTTTTTTTAGTATGCTATAATGTAGGTAATTTTAAAAAATACTTTATTATTAGATATTATAACATAATTCAAATAATTTTAAAAATATGATAGAACAAATAAAAATACCCTTAACGGTACCTAAAAATAAACGCAATGAGTATATAAAAAACTATGAAACCGCAACTCGTGGAACGGGAAGAATGATGATGTTTGCCGGAGATCAAAAGGTGGAACATCTAAATAATGATTTTGTAGGAAAAGGTATTCCTGAAGAAGTGGCCGACCCTGAACATTATTTTAAAATAGCAAACAAAGCCCATATTGGAGTTTTTGCCACACAAGTAGGATTAATGGCAAAATATGGAATGGATTATCCAAATATACCTTATTTAATAAAAATAAACTCCAAAACCAATTTAATGCCAGAAAAATTTCAAGACCCCTTTAGTAATCGTTGGCTTCCCATGGACTTGATACAAGACTTTAAAGAAAAATCAGGACTAAATATAGTAGGAGTTGGCTATACAGTTTATATTGGCAGTTCTTTCGAAGCAGATATGTTCGGACAGGCATCCCGTATTATTTACAAAGCTCATAGTCAGGGCCTTATCAGCGTTATATGGATCTATCCTAGAGGAAAAGCAATTAAAAATAAAGATGAAAAAAATAATATTCATCTTTTGGCTGGCGGAGCTGGAGTAGCTCTTACCCTGGGAGCTGATTTTGTCAAAATATATTATCCTTATGATTTGCCAAATCAAAAACAAATAGCTAAAAAGTTTAAAGAAGTTACCACGGCCGCTGGAAGAACCAAGGTAATATGTGTTGGAGGATCAAAAAAAGATCCTAAAAAATTCTTAGAAACCCTATATGATCAAATAAATATTTCAGGAACCAGCGGAAACGCCACTGGTAGAAATATTTATCAAAGACCGCTAGATGAAGCAATTAGAATGGCCAATGCTATCTCTGCAGTTTCTACATATAACTACACCCCTAAAGAAGCATACGATATTTTTAAAGGCAAGAAAGAACTAAAAAAATAATCTCTAAACAAATAAAAAAAGAGCTTGTAAAAACAGGTTCTTTTTTTTGTTTTAAAAACTATTTTTTTAAAGGTAAATTGAAATAAAAGTTTGAACCCTGATCTTCATTATTTTTAAAATCAATTTCACCGCCCATTTTATTTATAACAATTTTACAAATATAAAGACCTAGACCAATCCCCTCGTGAGCCCTGCGCAAATAATTTTCTAATTGTCCAAATTTAACAAAAAGCTTATCTTGAAATTGAATAGGAACTCCCTCCCCCTGATCAAGAACCTCTACTTTCACATCATTTTTTAATTTAGATAATTTTATATTTATAGTTTGACCTTCCGTTCCATACTTCACGGCATTTTCAATCAGATTATACATAACGCTGGAAATTCTACTCTTATCTGCTGAAATTTTTAAACTTTTACCTGTTTTTGTTAATTTTATTTTTGAATTATTTCTAGCTCCCAAAGGCTTTAAACTTGGTAATAAAAAATCTAAGAATTCTTCTAAATCAAAAGTTTCTCTTTTAATTACAGCTTTTCCAGTTTCAAACCTAGTTACAGTTAAAATTTGTTTAACGACCCAGTTTAACCTTAAAGATTCTTTTATAATTATTTTTAAATACCCTTTTTGCTCACTAGATAGTTTATTTTTACTCCTCTCTAAAATTTGTCCCATTCCGATTATTGATGATAAGGGACTTTTAAATTCATGGGCGGCTACATTTAAAAATTCGTCTTTAGTTTTATCAAGTTCCCTTAAATTCCTTATTTCTTTCTCAATCTTTTTTCTTTTTGTAATATCAGAAACCATAACCAAATCCCCCAAAACTTCTCCCTTTTTATCCCTAACTACAATAGCCGAAAGTATCCCATGAAATTTTTTTTTGTTTTTACCTACAAGCTCTATTTCATAAGGACTTATATTTTTACCGTTAACTCTATTTGAAAAATTTCTTATAGCCTTAACTCTACTTTTGGGAGTAATAAAACTAAATTCCTTTATATTTTTACCTAAATAACTATCAATTTTATAACCCAACCAATCGCCAAACCTTCTATTAACAGTTAATAAATTTCCTTCTTTGTCCAAAAGCGCAATGAGCTCAGGAGATGATTCAAATATTTGGTGATATCTTTCTTCGCTTTTTTTTAACTTTTCTTCCGATTCCCTATATTCTAAAAAAGCAAAATAAAAACCCATTACAATAAAAAGTACAGCTAGGGTAATCATTTCTCCTATAATATATACTTTCCATAATTCAGGAGTATTTGTTAATTCTGATAGTAAATTAATCAAAAAAGAATAAGTCAAAAAAATCCAACCCAAAATAAGGGTCTTAATATTAACTTTTAAAACTATCAATGAGGAAGAAATTGTTAAGATAAGATATATTGCTTTAAAAAAAATAGACCCTACATCAAAAGAATTAGAGACTTCAAAATAAGCAAGCCACAAAAAAATTATTAAAATACCTAAAAATATCAACAAAAATATTATTAAATATTTTAATATAGCATAGTCTTTCTTAAAATTATCTACATCAAAAAACATTAAATTTTTTAATTAATTAAAATACAGTTTATCTTAAGTACAAATCTTAATTATTTTTTTATAAGACTATTCTCCTAATACATTTTTAGCCTTACTTAAGAGGTCGTCTATCTCGAAAGGTTTTTCTAAGACATCCCTAACAACATCAAGTTCATTAAATTTATCTTGAGACTTTTGAAAAGAAGGAGAATTAACAGGCAGGGCTGAAACGATAATAACTGGAACCTTTTTAAGATCCTTATCTTTCACCATTTTCTTACATACGTCTATTCCGCTAACTTCTGGCATCATCAAATCTAGTAAAATCAAATCATAAGTATTATCTTTCATATCCTCCAAAGCTTCTTTTCCGCTCATTATAATTTTTGTCTTATAATTTTTATTGGTTTTTAAGGTTGCCTCTATAGTTTGAGTAATGTTTTTATCGTTATCTACTATTAATATTTTTTTCATAACTACAATTTTTATTTATTATTAAATCTTATTAAATTATTCAGAAAAATATTTTTTAATCATATTTATATTTTTATTAACCTCCGAATCCTTACTAGCTCCTTTTTTATCAATTCTTTTTGAGATAAAATTAGCATTTTTTCCAAATTCTTTCTTATAATAAATCATTAAAAGAGATACAATTTCAGCCGGATCCTTATTAATATCCAAAACTTTTCCCGACTCATCCTCAACAATCAAGCCTTCTATTTTTTGAGCCAATTCGATGGCCCTTTTCCCATACTGATATCTCATTTGCATAATTATATCACTAATCATCTCATAAAAAACCCTCTCTTCTTTTTTAGTATCAGAATAATCATGAACCTCAAATCTGCTTCTTCTTTTTTTATTAATAAATCTTCCTATAAAAATTAATATAACAGCTAAAAATATTCCCACGATAGTATATAAAATAAACCTACTTAAAAATATTCCAAAAACTTTATTTTCTACTGTAAATTGAAATTCGGATATTGCAGGAACCTTTTGCCCGTCATATTCAATCTCTGTAACGGCTGTATATTGGCCCGGAGAAAAATGTTCCGGAATTGGAACTTCCCTTATATAGGTGGAAGTAGTTTCAACTGCCACGGTTTCTGATTCTTGGCTAACCTTTTTCCCTAAAGAATTCTCGATAACGTAGTTTATAGTTACATCCACCCTTCCCCCTTCTCCAAAGTTCATTAATTTAACTGAAATGGGTAATTTTTCACCCGGAGCTACTCGCGTAAGAAGAGCCTTGCCTTCAGTTTTAAAATCACTTATATCTTGAGCAAAAGCAGGAGAAATAAAGCCGAATATTAAAAAAGGTAATATTAAAAAAATTAAAGATATTTTTATTTTAAGTTTAATTTTATTCATAGTTTTAGCTTATTAAATTATATCTTGCTCATCTTTCTTTTTATCGTAATGATGAACAAAAAAACCAAAAATTAAATATCCCAATATAGTAAAAATAATCACTACAAATATAACTAGGGTCACTATAATCTCCCGAGAAGACTTTCCTTCAATTTTTGATTGAACACTCACATCGAACAAGGGAGTTGATAGTGCAGATGAGTCGCTTTCTGTCTTGGCCACTGTTTTTGTTTCAACTTCCTTTTTAGAAACTTTCCCGCCAACATTTTCCTTAGAACTTTTAGGATATTCTGTTTTAGAAAATTTCCTTACTTCCGTGATATTTATAGTTGTTTTTTCAGGAATAGTAATATAAGGAGCGCCAAAACCAATATTACCTAAAACTTCATCATTTTTATCTTTAGCCTTAATTACTATATTCTTATCAATTTTTATCTCTTCATTATATTCTCCTGGCCCCAACTCTATAACATCTCCATCTTTAGCTAGTTTTAAAGCCTCATTTATTTTTTTAAAAGCACACCCTCCTGAACAAACCGAGAAAGTATTTGCTGAGAAAGCCTTGTTTGTACTAAAAAAATAAATAGAAACAACTCCAACAATAAGACCGGACAAAGTCAATATTGATAATTTTTTAATCATAAATTTGCCTAAATTGTTAATTTAAATATGAAGTGCAATCCATATAATATATAATTAATTG
>CAZJRJ010000003.1:0-18645 GCA_964548635.1 uncultured Gammaproteobacteria bacterium
GTCTCCGATAGGGACTACAATGTTTTAGGATAACAAAAAAAACCAGCAGTCCTCTTACGAGAGACTACTGGTAGGCGAAGAGAGACTACTGGTAGGCGAAAAACCAAGGCTTAATATTTGAAATTTAAATTTTATCATTTTTAAGACTTGATTTTAGGTAAATAATATGCTATAATTTATAAATATGAAATCAAAAAATGAAAAAATTTTAAATAAATTTAAACCTTTTTTGTGGTCATTTAATACATCTAAAATGGATATTTTAAAAAATGAAAAAAGGATTATTACCAATGTCTTAAATTTAGGCACGAAAGAGGCTACTGATCTTTTGTTTAAAGTTTACAATAAAAAAAATATAAAAGAAGCTGTCAAAAATCCCTATCCAGGAGAATGGAACAATAAGTCTCTAAACTATTGGTCTCTTATTTTTAATATTAAACCTAAAGACACTAAAAATGTTCTACGACATCTTAGATAAAAAAAGAAAGGAAATTTTACCTTTACTTGGTAAATTTAAAAAAGATTTTTATTTAGCCGGAGGCACTTCTCTGACCCTTCAACTAGGCCATAGGGATAGTATTGATTTTGATTTTTTTAAATTTAATGATTTGGATACAAAAAAACTTTTTGAAAAAATTAAAAAAATATTTAAAAATTATAAAATCACTAAAATACAAGAAGAAGAAAACACTCTAACCATACTTATTGATAAAAATATTAAAATTAGTTTTTTTTCTTATAAATATCCGCTACTAAAAAAACCGACAATTGAAGAAAATTTAAATCTAGCGTCGATTGAAGATATTGCTTGCATGAAATTATCAGCCATAATAAGCAGGGCAACAAACAAAGACTATATAGATATTTATTTTATTCTTAAAAAAATTAAATTAGAAAAAATATTAAAATTATCTCAAAAAAAATATCCTGAAATAGACCAAAATCTTATTTTAAAAAGCCTAATTTATTTCAAGGACATAAAAATGGAGCCGATAATTTTTAAACATAACGAAGATGTTAATTTTGAAGAAATTAAAGAAACTTTGATAAAAGAAGTGAAAAAAATATCTTTATAAACTCTGGATAACAAATCAAGTTTAAATAATAAAAAAAGTGGAACAAAAATCTCGAACAAAAAAAATTTTAAAAATAAAACAAAAAAGAGCCATATAGCTCTTTTTTGTTTTGGTGCGGGCGGAGGGACTTGAACCCACACAAGAAAATCTCACGTGGTCCTAAGCCACGCGCGTCTACCAATTCCGCCACGCCCGCAAAAATGTTTCAATGAAATAAATTATGAAAGAGTAACGTTCTTAAAATAGCTAAGTCTCGCCCGCCGAAGAGGAGGGTTCCGCCACGCCCGCATAATTTCATTGTAAAATAAAAAAGCACAAAATTAATTTTGAACTTTAAAATCTTAATAATAGTTTAACGCACTAAAATTTTATGTCAATTATTTTTTTATCATTTTGTTTTATTGTGCTATAATATAATAAATAATTATTAATAAAAAAAATATGCCAACTAAAAAATCGCAGACAACAAAGGAACCTAAAAATCTAGATGTAGAAATAAATAAGGCCGTGGCCGCTCTTTCCTATATCTGGATTCTTTTTTTAGTCCCACTACTTTTAAAAAGAAAATCGGAGTTTGCTCAATTCCACGCCAAGCAAGGCATGGTGATGTTTCTCCTAAGTTTCCTAACAATCATTCCTCTCTTTGGTCAGTTACTATTTTTTGTGCTTTTAATTGTATCAGTTATCAGTATAGTCAAGGTAGTAAAAAATGGAGAATGGTGGGAAATACCTTTTGTTTATGAATGGAGCAAAAAGTTTAACGTCTAACCTTAATCTTTAAATTAATTAATAATTTATTGCTAGGTTAAAAATTTTAGCGATAATAAAATATATCTTATGTCTAAATTTATCAAATTTTTTGACAAGCTATCAATAAAAGACGTTCCCAGTGTAGGTGGTAAAAATGCGTCATTAGGAGAAATGTATTGCAATTTAAAAAAAGAAGGAGTGCTTGTGCCCAATGGCTTCGCCACTACAGCCGAGGCTTATAACTTTTTCATGGAAGAGGCTCTAATAAAGAAAAAAATAAGAAAGGCTTTAAAGGGCCTTGATAGCTCAAATGTAAATGATTTATATAAAAAAGGTAAAAAGGTTAGAGAAATTATTCTAGGAGCAAGCATCCCCAGAGAGCTAGAAAGAGAAATCTATACAGCCTATAAGAGACTTTCCAAAGAATCTAGAGTATCCAATCTAGACGTAGCCGTCCGCTCATCAGCTACAGCTGAAGACCTTCCTGACGCCTCATTTGCTGGTCAACAAGAAACTTATCTTAATATTAAAGGTGAAAAACAACTTTTAATTGCTATTAAAAAATGCATTGCTTCTCTTTTCACAAACAGAGCCATCTCGTATAGAGAAGATAAAGGATTTGACCACTTCAATATTGCTCTCTCAGTTGGGGTTCAAAAAATGATTCGTTCTGACAAAGGTTCATCTGGAGTTATGTTTAGTCTAGATACAGAATCAGGTTTTAATAATGTCGTCTTGATAAATTCTATTTACGGTCTAGGTGAAAATATAGTTCAAGGCAAAGTTAATCCTGACGAATTTTGGGTTTTTAAACCAACCAGAGCTATAATATCTCATTCAATTGGCGCCAAGAGTATAAAGATGATCTATAATAAAAATCCTGAAAAACCAGTTAAGGATATAAAGGTATCTAAAAGACAACAAGAAAAACCTTCTATCAATGACAAGCAGGTTATTCAACTAGCTGACTGGGCAATGAAAATAGAAAAACATTATAATAAACCCATGGATATGGAATGGGCTCTGGACGGAAAAGATAACCAGCTTTATATTATTCAAGCTAGACCTGAAACAGTAAATAGTTTACGTGATCAAAATGTAATAAAAAGATATCGCCTACAAAAATCTGGAGAAGTAATTACAACTGGACAAAGCGTGGGTGATAGAATTGGAGCCGGAGTTGCCAATAGAATCATGAACTTGAAAGATATTAGAACTTTTAAAAAAGGTGAAGTTTTAGTTACGGACATGACTGATCCAGACTGGGAACCAATCATGAAAATTGCCTCTGCTATTGTAACAGATAAAGGCGGAAGGACTTGTCACGCTGCTATCGTATCTCGTGAGCTTGGTATTCCCTGTATAGTTGGGACACAAAATGTAAGTCAAAAAATAAAGAAAAAAGAAAAAATCACAATAGATGCCTCCCAAGGTGAAACTGGATACGTTTATAAAGGAGAACTGCCTTTCAAAATTATTAAAGAAGACATTAAAGATCTAAAAAGACCTAAAACTAAAATGATGATGAATGTCGGCTCCCCTGACCTAGCCTTCCCCGCCTCTTTTGTACCGAATGACGGGATTGGACTGGCTCGTTTAGAATTTATCATAAATAACCACATAAAAGTTCATCCCCTAGCCCTTCTTGATTATAAAAAATTAACAGATAAAAAGGTAAAGAGAGAGATAGATGAAATAACCAAAGGCTTTAAAGATAAAAAGGATTTCTTTATCCAAAAATTAAGCGAAGGAGTAGCCACCATCGCGGCTTCAGTCTATCCTAAAGACTGCATTGTCAGATTGTCAGATTTTAAAAGTAACGAATATGCTAATTTGCTTGGAGGTAGAGACTATGAGCCAGTAGAATCAAACCCAATGCTAGGATGGAGAGGAGCTAGTCGTTACTACTCACCTAAATTCTTACCCGCATTTGAAATGGAGTGTACTGCTTTAAGGAAAGTCAGAGATGAACTTGGTCTTAATAATCTAAAAATAATGGTTCCATTTTGTAGAACAGTAGAAGAGGGTAGAAAAGTTAAGGAGATAATGGCCAAAAACGGTCTTAAACAAGGTAAAAATAATTTAGAAATATATGTAATGGCTGAAATACCTACTAATATAATCCTAGCTGAACAATTTGCTAAGGAATTTGACGGTTTCTCAATCGGATCAAATGACCTCACCCAGCTAACTCTAGGAATCGATAGAGATGCTGGAAACTCTCTAAAAATAGAAGGTGTTTCTAATGAAAAAAATGATTCAGTTAAGGCTTTGATCAAAGAACTTATCAGGGTAGCGAAAAAAACTAAAACTAAAGTAGGTATCTGCGGACAAGCCCCAAGCGACTTTCCTGACTTCAATGAATTCTTAGTAGAATGTGGCATAGACAGTATATCTTTAATACCAGACACCGTTATTAAAACAACTCAAATCGTAAATAAAGCCGAGGCTAAATTAAATAAGAAAAAATAATAACACTACATAAAAAACCTACTTCAATCTAAAGTAGGTTTTTTGTTTAACAATATTTTAAATTAATGCGGGCATTGAAAAATAAAAGAAAAATCATGAGCGTATAAATCGTGTAAAATTCCATGTTTGAGGAACGAAACGAAGTGAAGTAACGAGTTTGGAGTTTTACTAGATTTAATAGTGAATGATCTTTTATTTTTCACCTGTCCCGCGATTTTTGTGTTACTTTTTCTAAAAAAGTAGCTAAGATAAAAGGTTTTTAATAAAATTATAACTCCAAATTAGGGTTAACTTTTATTTTATCCCAAGAGTTAAATTTATTTTCCCTGGCCCTAAAATAACCAGCCGTAGCAATCATCACAGCGTTATCAGTGGTATATTTTAAATTGGGTAGTATAATTTCTGGCTTAAAATCTAGCTCTTTTGCCCTTTTCCTAAATTGCTTACGTAGCTCGGTATTAGCAGACACTCCGCCGGCAAGCATTAAGCTTTTTACCCTATGCTTTTGGGCTGCTCTAAGCATCTTTGTAATTAAAACATCAACAACAGCCTGCTCAAAGGCATAACAATACTCAGGAATTTTTTTCTTCCAATTTGGGTCTTTTTTTATTTTATAAAGAATTGAGGTCTTAAGACCAGAGAAAGAAAAATCAAAATTATTTTTATCACCCATCATAGGCCTAGGAAAATCCATAGATGATTCCCCTTTGAATTTACGAGCATATTTTGAGAGAATGGGTCCTCCGGGATAGCCCATACCCATAAGCTGGGCTGATTTATCAAAAGCTTCACCAGCAGCATCATCCCTGGTTCCCCCTACAAGTTCGTATTCGCCGTGGCCTTTCATTAAAACAAGAAGAGTGTGACCGCCTGAAACGGTTAAAATTAAAACAGGAAATTTAATATTACTACCATCGCCAACAAAATTAGCATAAACATGACCTTCAATATGATTTATAGCAACTATTGGAATCCCCCAAGCATAAGAAAGGCTCCTAGCAGTCTCCACGCCAACAATCAAAGAAGTAACCAGACCAGGGCCAACCGTCACTGAAATAGCATCTATTTTTTTAGAAAAGTCTTTTCCTATATTAGCCTTTTCTAATGATTTATTAATTACTGGCAAGATGTCTAAAACATGCTCACGGGCAGCCACCTCAGGAACAACTCCCCCGTATTTTTTATGTATTTCAATTTGAGAAGAAACCACATTAGATAAAACTTTAACCTTATTTCCCTTTCCCTCAATTACGGAAGCAGCCGTTTCATCGCAACTAGTCTCTATTCCTAATATTTTCATAATTTAAATAATAATATAAAGTAATTTTTATGATAACACATTATAATAATTAAAAATATTTGTAAATATTATTGACTAAAATTAAAAATTTATTTATACTAATAATTAAGTTTTGCTTTTCTTTCTTATAAGAATCGCAAAACTATTTATTTTATAAAAAAAATATCTTGGTCCCTTCGTCTAACGGTTAGGACATCAGGTTTTCATCCTGAAAACAGGGGTTCGATTCCCCTAGGGACTACAAAATGAAAGCACTGCCGAAAGGCGGTGTTTTTATTTTGTAGGTTTTAGGGGCTTAAGAACCCCCGCAGACGACTGTGGCAAAAGAGATAGTTATTAATTTACTTAATAGATTTTACTCAAACCAAACTCACTGGTTCGATTCCCCTAGGGACTACAAAATGAAAGCACTGCCGAAAATAAATCAAAATCTAAAAAGTAGACACGAAAGTGTCTACTTTTTAATTTGAACAATTAAAGATACAATAGAATCAATTTGATTAATAAATAATCTCATCATGAACTTCACCATTTTTATCCCACTCTTCAAAATATTCTCTTAGGATACCAGAATTTTTAATACCCATATTAATGGTTCTAATAGATTGGCATTTTTTTTCTTTGTTGCTAAAAATCACTTGCACAACCTTATCTTCCCCGTATATTTTTCCATTATAATAAAAATGAGAACCCCTAGTATGACCACGATTAAATTTATAATCTTTTAAAAATTTAACAAATTTTTTGTAACTCCATTTTAATCTAGCCATAAACAACTAAATAATACACATTTTTTTTTGGTTTATGGGTAATGTAAATATTGAGGTCTCGCTAACATCACTGCTTACTTTTTGTTTTTCAATCTTTTTTAAATACTCTCTATATATTTTCCAATATTTTTCATCAGCGCTCCTATTAAGAAGCTTGTCATCTAAATTATTTTTGCAAATATTTTCAACATAGCCAATAATAGCTTCTTTTATTGATTTTTCAACAATATCCCTTGTATCAGCTTCTTCTATTATATCAAAATCTAAACAAATAGCTTTGTATTTTTTTCCAGTCTTTAAAATAATAATTCTCGCTAATCCCTTTTTTTTATTATTTTTTATTTTCATATATTCTATTGTTTATAACTAAATTATAACATAAATACATTATGTAAAACAATACTTAAAGTCAATTAAACTAGCTTAAATCTATTTAAATACCTTCAAGTCTTAAATCACAAGTGGCTGGAGTGGGGATTGAACCCACGACCTTAGCGTTATGAGTGCTACGCTCTAACCAACTGAGCTACCCAGCCATTTTTTTATTATAAATCTATTTGTTAAATAAATAAAATACTGTTTACCTACCCCAGCCAGAGGCTGGTCCGCCTGAGACGGAAACTGAGCTACCCAGCCTATAATCACCTTTAATCCTCAAAGAGGAGTGTGAAAAATTCACCTCTCCTCTTTTACTTCTGTAAGACAAAATTTTATCTCTTGCCTTTTAAAGAATCCTTTAATCTTTTTCCAGTCTTAAATTTAGCAACCTTTACCTCAGGAATTTCAATTCTTTCTTCAGGTTTTTGAGGATTAACTCCTCCTCGAGCATGCCTTTTTCTAGATAAAAAGGTGCCGAAACCGCTGATATTAACCTTGTTTTCATTCTTCAATTCATCAATAATTATATCAACCATACTCTCAACCATTGCCTCGGATTCCTTATTGCTCATATTAGTTTTTTGAGCAATTTTTTTTATTAATCCAGCTTTGTTCATAAAATCTTATTAAATTCTACATATCTTAAATTAGAGGTGTAAAACTTAATTTTATTTATTGTAAATTATTTTATCAATTTATACTATTAATATAACAATTTATTTAAAATTACACAAATTATTTTAGCGAGCATATTCAATCATCCTAGTCTCACGGATCACATTAACTTTAATCTCTCCTGGATATTTCAATTCTTCTTCTATTTTCTTAGCGATATTTTGAGCCATCTTATGAGCTTCTAGATCACTAACCTCTTCAGTATTAACAAAAACTCTAACTTCTCTTCCAGCCTGAATAGCGTAAGATTTATCTACTCCATCAAAAGAATTGGTAATCTTTTCCAATTCCTCTAATCTCTGCAAATATCTCTCATAATTATCATTTCTAACTCCTGGTCTAGCAGCAGAAATGGCATCGGCCACCTTAACAATAACAGCAATTATGCCAGCAGGACGATCATCATGATGTGTTTCTATGGCATTTTGTATGTCCTCTTTTAAATTAAACTTTCTGGCTATAGTTCCACCAATTTCAGGGTGAGTTCCTTTAACATCATGGTCAACTGCTTTTCCAATATCATGAAGAAGTCCACCCTTTTTAGCCAAAGTCACATCCACTCCTAATTCTGCAGCCAATAAAGCAGAAATGTGTCCTACTTCCAAAGAATGTTGTAGGGCGTTTTGGCCATAACTACTTCTAAATTTCAATCTACCTAGTATCTGAACCAACTTAGGATCAAAACCGGTAATACCCATTTCATACATAGCATCCTCTCCTGCTTTTTTAATTTCAAGAGCTAGCTCTCTCTTAGCCCTCTCTACTGCCTCTTCAATTTTAGCTGGTTGTATTCTTCCATCTTTAATAAGCGAATCCAAAGTTCTTTTAGCAATTTGCCTTCTAATAGGAGAAAAGGCTGAAACGGTTATAGTGTTTGGAGTGTCGTCTACAATTATTTCTACTCCTAAGTTTTTCTCAATAACTTTAATATTACGACCCTCTCTTCCAATAATTCTTCCTTTCATCTCATCGCTAGGCAAATCAACATTAGTAGTACTAATTTCAGGAACATAGGATGAAACTATCCTCTGCATAGTACTAGCTATTAATTCTCTAGATTTATTTTCTATTTTCTCGTCAGATTCTTTTTCTAATTTCTGAATCCTAGACATTAATTCTTCTTCTGAGTCCTTTTCTATATTTTTAAATAAAATTTCCCGAGCCTCTTCTTTACTCATTGAAGCTATTTTATTTATTTTTTCCGTCTGCTCCTGTTTCAACTTGTTTATCTCTCCTTTAATTTCTTCAACTCTACTTACTTTGTCATAAAGCTTTTGTTGCTTATCTTGTAATTCTAGCAATTTTTGAGAAAAGGCATCTTCTCTTTTTTGCAATTTTTGTTGCAAGGCGTTCAATTCTTGTCGCCTCTTTCTTCCTTCAATTTTAGCATCTTCTGTTATTTGCAATGCCCTATCTTGAGCTTTAAGAACAATCTCTTTTTGCTTAGATTTGGCTTCATTTAAGATTTTTTCAGCTTTTATTTCAGCCCTTTCATTTGAGCCATCAATATTTTTCTTTCTTAACCAGTAACCAATAAAAAAACCTCCCACGACCAATAACAAATAGATAACTACACTAATAATATTATCCATATTCTAACTGTTTTCGGCTAGGAGGTTTTAAATATCGCGAAAAATAAACTAACAGTCCATCATTAACGACTTTCTAAGAAAATAACTTATTTTGACTATTTTTATAAGATGATTTATACATTTAAACTTTATATTTTACTAACATTAACTATTTTTCATCTGAATTTTTATCTTACCAAAAATTTTGCTTTCTTAAAACAAACTCCTAAACCGAGATTTATTAATATTTAATTGTGACCACATTACCATTATTAAACTAAAAAGTAAATAGCTTAGCCACAAGAAGCTGAAGTATCAGATCCACTAGCACCATATCCAAATCCAGGAGTAGGTGAGGAATTAGAAAGTTCATTTTTACATTCCTCTGGTTGTGTTTCAAAAGCTGAACAAATCAAGTCTAGTAAAGCTTTTGGATTACGAGAAGCTTGAATATTCTCTTCATTTATAACCAATGCAGGAGATCCTGAAATTCCATATTTATTATTTTCCGCTGCATAAATACTAAAACTTGGAAAACTACCTTTCCAGGTACTTTTATCATTATAAGCTTCAGTTATTCCAAACTCCTTATCAGCTTGAGCTACACAAGAATCTAAATTAGTTTTATTGATTGCTGTTTGATTAATACAAGCACCTGAGTCTCCGTCAGCTAGAAAACACTCTAGGTAAGGTATGAGTTTGTCACCCTGATCTTTCTGAATACAATATTCTCTTAACTGTTCATCCACTTCTTTTTTGTCGTGCATAGCATAATCACAAAATTTCAAATCAAAATTAATTTTATCACCCAAAGCTTTAACTACTGGCAAAATAGCTTTTTCCATTTGAGTTCCATAAGGACAGTGAGACATCACAAAAAGTTCAACATTGGGAACTTCTGTTTTATTGCTAACTTCATTAACAGGTTGACTGGCTGAACCTGTCTCTGCACTTGGCTGATTTTGATTATTAGCCTCCATCTCTTTTTTTAATTCTTCTATGTTTGAGCCCTGAGGAAGAAAAGTTTTTCCATCTTTCGTTAAATAAGAATCCACAGTGTCTCCAGCTATTTCCACCTTTAATTTATAAAGATCGCTTTCTTCGGTTACCTCTGAAATAGTTGCTTTATTTGGATTGTCTTGAGGAATTAAATTATTATTAATAAAATCCTCTGCCATAGCCTTGGCTTCATCTGGGGTTAAGATATCTCCAGTACTCACACCTTTTTCACTACAACCAGCCAATGTAAAGACTAGCAATAAACTTAAAATCAAAAATGCTTTTTTCATAGTTTTAATGTTATTAATTTTCTAAATTATTTTTTTATATTATCAAAAAATATTTTAAAAGTCAAAGATTTAAATTAAAAAAGACAAAAAATAAAGAATTAACAAATGTATCGGATAAAACCAGTAAAATAAATATCTTGGTAGGTGTATTTTAATTTTATCATTTGGAAAATAAAGAACCATAGAAATGCCGAAAGTAGTAAAGACTGAAAAAGCTAATATAAATTTATAATAAAGGAGAGAAATGAGTCCCTGAACAAAAATAGAATAAATTTTCATATTTTTAAGCCACCAAAAGAAAAATACAAGTAAAATTCCATATATTCCGTAATCTACAGGCATTAAAAATGAAAGCCCAAAAACCAAAAAAGAAAAATAATATTTCTTTTTATCTATAAAATAAATTAATAATATACCTAAAATTAAAGTGAAAATAATATTGAATTGCCAGACAACATTAGGTTTATTGATGTTTATTACCAAAAAATAAGGAATTTGGGAAATAAGGGCAAAAATAAATAAACGCTTTAAATAGTTTTTTAAATTAGAGGTGTAAATATAGCCCTGAGCAGCACTCCAAGCAAAAACAGGAAAAGCTAAACGACCAACTAAATGTAAAACAAGCGCCTGTGGAAAAAAAACAAAACCAATATGATCAACAAGCATTGAAATTATGGCTACTAATTTAAAAAAATCATTCCCTTTTTTATTTTTGTTCATAAAATTATTTTAACACTCAAAAACATCAAAAACAACCTTACTAAGATCCTATTTAAAAGTTTGCTTAAAAAATTAAAAAATTATACAATAAATTAAAACCTTAAAATTAAATAAAAAAATATGCTATATGATACAATAATAATCGGTGCCGGACCAGCCGGTATGACGGCTGCAATTTATGCTGCTCGCCGAGAAATGAAAACCTTGGTAATAGGTAAAGAAGTTGGTGGGCAATTAATATGGGCCTCCGAAATTGAAAACTATCCTGGTTTTAAAAAAATTGATAATTATGAATTGATTAGTAAAATGCAAGAGCAAGTCATGAACCTAGGAGTAGATATAAAAATGAAAGAAGTAAAAAAAATAGAAAAAAAGGAAGACGGAGATTTTATCCTACATACTGACAAAGAGAAATATAAAAGCAAAACAATAATAATTGCCATGGGTCTTTCCCCGCGCAGACTAGCTATTCCCGGAGAACAAGAATTAACCGGAAAAGGCATTTCTTATTGTGCTAATTGTGATGGCCCCTTTTATAAAGGCAAAGAAGTGGTGGTAGTTGGAGGAGGAAACAGTGCCCTAGACGCCGCGGAGGTCCTTTCGAAAATAGCTAGTAGGGTATATCTCGTTCACAGAAGAGAAGAATTTAGAGCTTTTGAGGCTCTAGTAGAAGAAGTTGAAAGTAAAAAAAATATAGAATTGGTTTTAAATAGTGAAATAAAAGAGATTGTAGGAAAAGAAAAAGTTGAAAAAGTTACAATATCTAATAGTAAAACGAAAGAAGAAAAGGAAATAATAATAGAAGGAGTATTTATAGAAGTAGGGAGAATAGCTCATACTGATTTAGTGGCTAATTTAGTAGAAAGAGACGAATCAGGACAAATTAAAGTAGACAAAAAACAAATGACAAAGACTCCAGGACTTTTTGCAGGAGGAGATGTGGTTAGCGGAGAATTTAAACAAATTACAATAGCATCAGGAGAAGCAACTATCGCGGCTCTAGCTGCCTATCAATACATACAACAAAAACAAGGCAAGGAAACAAAAAAAGTGCTTGATAGAAGCACTAACTAAAACTCAAACTTGATAAATTTTACGAACTCAAAAATTCAACAGCCCTATCCATCCATTGAACCATCATGTCAGGCCTCTCTAAATCATGGTCTCCTTTTTTGACGATTATTTTTCTAGAAAAATCTATATTCAAGCTCTCTAAAGGAACTTTATCATCATTACTACCATGAATTAATAAAACATTATCTGTGTTTTTTAAATTTTTAGAATAATCTTTATTCATATTTTCCTTAAAATAATCTGAGGAAATATAATTTTCTTTTGCCACTTTATCCTCTCTTTGAATATCTTCCTTAAATTTTTCTTCATCTAAGTAATCTCTAAAATTATCCCAAGTTATTTTTATATCAGAGTCTTCCTTTTTCATTTTGTTTTTTACAAAATAATAACGCAAAAGATCTCTTTGATTTAAGGCAGGTCCAAATAAAACCATTTTCGTAAATTTATTTTTTTCTTGGGTCAAGGGGGCTAAACAACCAGAGATACTATGAACTACCAAACTAATAGATTGGTAGTTTTTTTTACTTTTAATCTCAGCTAAAGCATCTAATAAATCTTCTTCCAATCTTTTTAAGCTAAATTTAAAAAAATCTCCGTCTGACAAACCCAAGCCCTCATAATCAAAACGAAAAGAATCCACTCCCCTTCCCACAAGCCCATCACTTAGAGCTTTAAATTTCTTCTCAGTGGTAGTTTTTCTCTCAAAACCAGAAACCATTACAACTAGATTTTTATTATCTTCTTTGTGTAAAAAAATACCTCTTAAAATTTTTCCTCTACTATTTTTAAATTGTAATAAATCAGTTTTAATCATATTTTAATTTTAACAGCCAGGTCCTTTTTGTCAAAAAATAATTTTCAATATTGACTTAAATAAATTTTACTGATAAACCTAAAATAGGTAGAATTTTTAAACAAACTAAAGTAAAAAGGAGGGAAACCATGTTAAAAAAAGGTTGGGGCAATGCTATGTTTAGCACGTTCAAAAAAGGTTTGTTTTTTATTTTAAAAATTATTGAAAGAGCAATAGTAATGGTAATCCGTTATTTCTGGGCTGTTTTGGTTATTTTAACCGGGATAAGGTTTAACGACCTGAAACCCCTTTATAAACCCTATTATGGAGAACTTGCCGAAGGAATAGCAAAAGATCCGAAGGATCCTAAAAACTGCTGGCTACTTTATGATAAAAAAGGAGAAAGACGCGGTTTCTGGTTCCCTGAAATACTTCTTTCGCCCGCCATGTGGTTCGTTGCTATCTTTATAGCTCTGGACACAGGTAATTATTTATCGACTGGGAAAAACGTAATAAGTGTTATCTTTTACTACTTTCTTGTGAAAACAATACTTTTTATTGTTGTGTCTATTGGAAAAGACGTAACTGGGAAACAAAAAACAAAAGTTTAAAATTCTTAAGGGCGCTTTTAACTAAGGCGCTCTTTTCATTTTATTTAATCCTTTTATGATATAATAAAAATATGCTTGATTTAAATGAAGAAAAAATATTATTTCAAAAAGGTTATAATCTTGTAGCCGGGACAGATGAAGTTGGACGAGGACCTTTAGCTGGACCAGTTGTAGCAGCCTGCGTAACTTGCGATTCTAATTTTAAAATTATAAAAGAATTGGAGTCAGTTCAGGATTCAAAAAAATTAACCGCTAAAAAAAGAGAGTCTTTAATAGATTTTATAAAAAATAATTTCAATGAAATAGGTGTAGGAGCTTGCGATCACGAAACCATAGATAGAATAAATATATTACAAGCCAGTTTTCTAGCCATGAAAAAAGCAATTAGTTCTCTAAAACAGAAACCAACTTTTATACTTGTAGACGGTAGTTTTATAATCCCCAATTCCACCTATGAACAAAAAGCAATAAAAAAAGGAGATAGTAAAATATTTTCTATCGCGGCGGCTTCAATTGTAGCCAAAGTTACCAGAGATAAAATAATGGAAGAAATGCACGAAAAATACCCCGAATACGGCTTTGACAAACACAAGGGCTACGGAACTAAATATCATTTAGAACAAATAAAAAAGCACGGCCCATGCGATATTCATCGTAAAAGTTTCGGGCCGTGCAAAGTATGACAAAAATTTATTTTTTTTTCTCCTTTTTTTCTTTGTTTTCGTTTCCTTTTTCTTCTTTGGCAACAGATTTTTTAACCTTGCCAAAAAAATCTTCAGGACGAGAAAGTAGCTTTTCTGCCTTTTCTACTTCCATAATTCACCTCTTAATTTTAAAATTAATATAAAAAATTAATCTGAAATATCATTTTTAAATAACCCTGCTACTCTAGACCCTACATTGTTTAATAAATCTTGGTATTCTTTTTTATCTTCTTTTGACCCAGGGTCCAATCCATCTCCTGGAACTAGAAAAACAACATCAGCCCTACCACCATCCTCTTTGTTTTTATTAAAGGTAACATCAAGTGTCACACGATGAAGTTTTCCATTTATTTCAACTTCAAAAAAAGCATCAACTCCATGATAAACGTCTAAATGTGAACCAATTGCAGTATAAATTTTTAATTTAGAATAATCATCCAAACCTAACATTTCACAAACCGTAGCGTGCAAATCATTAGCGAAACGAGGCTCAGGATCAGAAGGGTCTTCATAGGGCTGATTTTCCCTAGCTATTTCTACCGCTTCTTTATAGGGTAAATACTTATTAGAAAAAGACTCCCTTTCAAGAGCACTAAATAATTCTTCCTCCATTAAGCGCCCCGTATATCCTAAACCCATATTCTTTAATTTAAAAATAAAGCTTATTTAACACTTATTTAATAATAACAAATAAATAGATAATTGTCAACTCTAACTTAAAAACAAATCCAATTAAAGCTATAATTAGATTTGACTTTAAAACAGAAATCGAGTAATATTAAAGAGAAATAAGCACTTTGGGCTTTACTAATTTAAAGCCTTTTTAATTTTTTTACCATGAATGTAACCGAATTAGCCAGAATATTAAAGGTGACACCAAAGGAATTACGTGAAAAATTGCCACGTATTGGTTTTGACGTGGGTGAAAAGGCCATTAAAGTGGACAATAAGCTAGCGCAAAGAATTATTAAAGAATGGGCGAAAAAAACAAAAGAATTAGAAAAAAAAGATGAAGAAGAGAGGAAAAAAGAAGAAGGCGGAGAAGAAGAAGTTAAACAAATAAAAAAGGTAAGTATTCCTAGTTTTATTACTGTAAATCAATTTGCCAACTTAAGTGAACTTCCCGTAAGCAGAGTGTTAAAAGAATTAATGAAAAACGGAATTTTTGCTTCCATTAATGAAAAAATTGACTTTGAAACAGCCAATATAATCGGGGATGAATTAGGGCTGGATGTGAAATTAAACCAAAAAAAGGATAAAGAAGATGATAAGGACGAAGAAACAGTAGAAAAAATATTAAAAGAAGAAGAAGAGGAGAACCTAAAAGAGCGTCCTCCAGTTGTCGTGGTTATGGGTCATGTTGATCATGGAAAAACAAAACTTCTGGACACAATCCGAGAATCAAATATTGCCGGAGAAGAGTCTGGTGGGATAACTCAACATATAGGAGCCTATCAAGCCATTAAAAATGACCGCTTAATTACTTTTATTGATACTCCGGGACATGAGGCCTTTACTGCCATGAGAAGCAGAGGCGCTAAAGTAGCTGACATTGCCATTTTGATTGTGGCCGCTGACGATGGCGTAAAACCTCAAACATTAGAAGCTTTTAAAATTATAGGATCAGCTCGTATCCCCTACTTGGTAGCTATGAATAAAATTGACAAAGAGGGTGCTGATATTAATAAAACAAAACAAGAACTATCAAGTCAGCTAAAAATAGTCCCTGAGGACTGGGGCGGTAAAATAATTTGCTCACCAATATCAGCTAAAAATGGAGACGGGGTACAAGCCCTCCTAGATATGATTTTATTACTCGCAGATACTGAGTCCAAAGACCTAACAGCAAATCCCAATACTGATGGCATGGGAACTATTATAGAATCTCATTTAGATAAATCATCGGGTCCGGTAGCCACCATCCTTATACAAAACGGAACCCTTCGAGTGGGCGACAGAATATGTCTTCGAAACCAAATTTGCGGAAAAATAAGAGCTCTAGAAAATTATAAAGGAGAAAAAGTAGAAAGCGCCACACCCTCTACTCCAGTGAAAATAATAGGTTTAAAAATCTCACCATCTGTAGGAGATATCTTAAAAGTTAATAATCAAAACAAATCAAAAATATCAAAAATTAAAAAAAGACGACCAACTGACACTCAAAGTACTCCTGAAAATGAAAACGAAGATATTAAAAAATTAAACCTAATCATAAAAAGTGACTTCCTTGGTTCAGCTGAAGCAATTGAAGAATCATTAATGAAAATAAATACGGAAGATGTTAAAGTAAAAATAATACACAAAGGATTGGGCAATATTAGAGAAGGCGATATCTTAAAGGCAGAAGCTGGGGGTGCGCAAATAATAGGGTTTAACGTTAAAGCCTCTCCTCAGATTGAAGGCCTAATCAGAGAAAAGGATGTTAAATTAAATAATTTCAATATTATTTATGAATTAATAGAATATATAACAACGGAAATGCAAAAGCTAATCCAACCTACCACCAAGAGAGAAGATCTAGGGAGATTAAAAGTACTTGCAGTTTTTAGAACCGAAAAGGGCAGTCAAATAGTAGGAGGAAAAATATTAGAAGGGGAACTCCAACCAAATGTTGAAGCAGAAATAATTAGAGGCAAGGATACAATCTCTCAAGGAAAGATAACAGAACTCAAAATAGGTAAAAATGTTGTTAAAATAGCTGAGAGGAACCAGGAATGCGGAATTAAATATGAAGGAACTCCCGAAATTGAAGAAGGTGATATATTAAATATTTATAGAGAGATTGAAATAATAAATAAATTATAATATGCGAGGCGATATAAAGTCTAATGAGACTATTCAAAAAGATATAGCAGAAATCATAAATAAAGAAATTCCCTTGCACAAATATTTGATAACGTTAACTCAAATAAGTTGTCCTGCTAATTTCTCACAAATTAAAATTTACTTTTCGATAATTCCAGAAAATTTTTCCGGCACAGCCTTAAAAACATTAAAAAAAGAATCTAAGAACCTAGCCCAAATACTGAGTAAAAAGAGGCATCTTAGAAAAGTTCCAAAACTTGTCTGGCAAATAGACAGATCTCATAAAAATATATTTGAAATTGAGGAAAAATTAAAAGAAGAATAAAAATCCCATGCTTGTAAGGGATTTTTTTATTAAAATATGGATGAGAAGACATTGAATAAATTTAAAAAAACTTTAAAAATAATCAAGGGGGGAGAAAAAATACTAGTAATGGGTCATAGAAACCCAGACGGAGATGCCCTCTCCTCTATTTGTGCTATTTCTTTAATTTTAAACCGCTTAGGAAAAACTTATTATCTCTTTTCTTACGACGAACCAGAAAATAATTTCTCATTTCTTCCTGAATTTGAAAAAATAAAATCAGAAAAAGAAAAGATAAAAAATAATTTTGATAAATTTGATTTGATAATAATATTAGACTGCGGGGAAATTAAAAGGTCAGGTCTTTTTAATGAGATTAAAAACAAAACCGACAAGCAATACACACTAGAATTTGATCATCACCCATCAAGTGAAAAAATGACTGATATGGAGTTAAGGTTTCCAAACATGAACTCTACCACTGAAGTTATTTACCACTTTTTAAAAATAAACGAGTTAAAACTTGATAAAAAAATAGCCGAATGCATACTAACTGGAATACTAACAGATACGGCCAACTTCCTTCATCCTTTAACTAATTATCAAACCCTTGAAATAGCCTCTCAAATGCTAAATAAAGGAGCTAATTATCCTAAAATAACCAAAAAAACTTGGCAAAATAAAAGTCTGTCTTCTATGAAGCTATGGAGCTTAATATTAAATAACTTAAACATTAATCCGAAATACAACATAGCTTTCTCGGTTCTCACGAAAGAAGAAGTAAAAGAATTTAAAGACGACCTAGAAAGTCTTGATTCAATACTACATTTAATAACAAATATAAAAGATATAAAAGCTTTAATCCTCGTGA
This sequence comes from uncultured Gammaproteobacteria bacterium, assembly GCA_964548635.1. Lineage (GTDB taxonomy): Bacteria > Patescibacteriota > Patescibacteriia > Patescibacteriales > JAGXOH01 > JAIOTG01. The sequence goes on from CAZJRJ010000003.1 coordinate 18,164, forward strand.
AAGAAGATGAGTTTGGAAAAATAAAAGGGAACTTAAGAACTAACCACGACAAGGTTGATGTTTCTAAATTGGCCAACCATCTAGGCGGAGGCGGACACACCAAGGCCTCTGGTTTTATAATTGAAGGAAATATTGAAAAAAGTAATTTCACCTGGAAAATAAAATAATTATTTCATTTTTTCCTCTCTCCACTTCCTTATCTTTTCATGATTGCCTGACAAAAGAATAGAAGGAACCCCATACTCTTTTCCTTCGGTCTCAAAAATTTCAGGCCTGGTATATTGAGGATACTCTTTTTGTCCTGGAACTAAATGAGACTCACTCTCTAAACTACTCTCATTTCCAAGAACACCAGGAAGTAAACGTGAGACAGAGTCAAGAATTATCATAGCAGGATTTTCCCCTCCTGTTAGAACATAATCTCCTATTGATACTTCTTCATCAATAAAAAAACAGACTCTCTCATCAACTCCTTCATATCT
>CAZJRJ010000004.1:0-18136 GCA_964548635.1 uncultured Gammaproteobacteria bacterium
ATCGAAGGATTAAAATAAAAATAACAACAAGAATATTAAGGCAGGGGCTTTTAAGTAAGCTCCTGTTTTTTTACGTATTTTTTTATTTAAATTATAAAAATAGTATGATATAATAAAGTAAAGTGAAATTTAGGATTACTTAATAAATTAGTAGTTAATTTTATGTTTTTTGATTTTATAACTATTGGAAGTGCTATTGAGGATATAAGCTTTTATACAAGCGAGGGTGTTTTATTAAATAATAAAAAAGACATTCTAAGACAGAAATTATTAGCCTTTGAATATGGGGCCAAGATAAAGGTTGATAAATCTTTTTCTGGTTTTGGAGGAGGAGCCTCTAACTCGGCTGTGAATCTGTCAGGCCTTGGTTTTAAAACGGCAATTTTAGCTTGTATTGGTAATGATTATAGAGGAAGAGGAATTATTGATAATTTTGAAGCCAGGGGGGTTTATACAAATTTAATTCAGATAGATAGGCAAGAGGAAACTGGTTTTTCCTTTCTACTAATAGCTCAAAAAAATGAACACATTGCTTTTCCTAATAGGGGGGCTAGTAATAGCTTATCTATAGGAGTAGAGGAGAGGAAAATTTTAGGGAAAACAAAATGGATATATTTAACATCTCTGCACAAAGATTGGGAGATGACTTTGAAAAATATTTTTTCTGGTAAAAAGGCTAAAATTGCTTGGAATCCAGGCAATATTCAGATTGGGGCAGGCGTAGGAAAATTAAGTCCTTTTCTTAAAGAGACTGAAGTTCTTTGTTTAAATAAAGACGAGGCGATTGAACTCGTAGTTTCTCATAAAGACTATAAGAAGAAGGATAATAAATTTTTAAACAATACTCGCAATTTATTAAAAATTTTAAAAGAAATGGGTCCTTCTATTGTGGTTGTTACTAGAGGAAAAGACGGGGCTGATTGTTATGATGGAGATAAATTTTATCATCAAGATAGTCTTGCAAAAAAGATTAAAGTGGATACGACCGGGGTGGGGGATGCTTTTAATTCTTCTTTTGTGGCTGGTTTAGAGATTTATAAAGGTGATATTAAAAAGGCATTAAGACTGGGGGCCAAGAATTCCGCCTCAGTAATAACTAAGCAGGGCGCTCAGAACGGTTTATTAACTAAGAAAAATATATGATAGATGATGTGGTGATAAAAGATTTAAAAAAATTTAATGATGATCGAGGTTGGTTGACTGAAATATATAGGCAGGACGAATTAGATTATACTCCTGTTATGTCATATATTAGTTTAACTAAGCCAGGTGTTATCCGCGGTCCGCATGAGCATGTTTATCAATCAGATTGTTTTATTTTTTCAGGTCCTGGTGTTTTTGAACTACATCTTTGGGATAGAAGAAAAGACAGTCCAACTAGCGGAGAGTATTTAAAAATTAAGGCAGGTGAATCATCACCTAAATTAGTAATAGTTCCTCCCGGAGTGGTTCATGGTTATAAATGCGTATCAGAGACAGATGCTTTTAGTATAAATTTACCAAACAAGTTATATAAAGGAGTAGGAAAAAAAGAAGAAATAGACGAAATTAGATGGGAAGAAGATTCAAAATCTCCCTATAAAATAGATTAATTATGGAAACTTGTATTTTTTGTAAAATTATATCAGGAAAAATACCATCTTATAGGGTTTATGAAGATGATTATTTTTTAGCCATTTTAGATATTAATCCTAGAAATCCTGGACATACCCTAGTAATACCTAAAAAACATTATCGCTGGGTTTGGGATCTTCCTTTGGAAGGAAAGGGCGGTTTAGTTGATTATTATGAGGTAGTTGGTAGGATAGCCAAAGCAATACGCGTAGCCATGAAAACTGATTTTGTAGTTTCATTGGTTTTGGGAGAAGAAATTCACCACGCTCATGTTTGGCTTATACCTAGGTTTGAAAATGATGGTCATGGTACTTCAATTGATTTAAGTAATATTAAAAAATTATCAGAAGAAGAAATGAAGGAAGCTAAAAATAAAATTAAAAAAGAACTTGAAAAATAATTATGAATAAAATTTTAGTAACAGGGGGAGCTGGTTTTATTGGCTCTAATTTTATACACTATTGGCTTAAAAATTACCCAGAAGATAAAATCGTTAATTTGGACGCCCTAACTTATGCTGGTAATGAGGAGAATTTAAAAGACTTGGAAGATAGTCCTAATTATATTTTTGTAAAAGGGGATATTTGTGACGCTTTGCTAGTGGACAGGCTTGTATCAGAAAGTGATTTAATTGTTCATTTCGCCGCTGAGACTCATGTGGACCGTTCCATAAAAAATTCTTCTGATTTTATTAAAACCAATATAGAGGGAACCCTTAACTTACTTGAAGCTGCTAGGAAAAATGGAAATATTAGATTTCATCATATTTCTACCGATGAAGTTTTTGGAGAATTGGGTTTTAAAGATAAGCCTTTTAGAGAAGATACACCTTATAGCCCGAGGAGTCCTTATAGTGCTTCCAAGGCAGGCTCTGATCACCTTGTCCGATCTTATTTTTATACTCATAATTTGCCCATAACTATTTCAAACTGTTCTAATAATTACGGCCCTTATCAATTTCCAGAAAAATTAATTCCCTTATTTGTTACTAATTTAATAGAAGATAAAAAAATATCTCTTTATGGAGATGGGAAAAATATTAGAGACTGGATTCATGTTGATGATCATAATAGGGGCGTTGATATGATTATTAAAAAGGGCAGGATAGGCGAGACTTATTGCTTGGGAGGAGGAAACGAACTTAGTAACGTGGAAATAACTAAAAATATTTTAGAAATAATGGGTTATGGAGATGAAAAAATAGAATATGTTGATGACAGGTTGGGCCATGATTTAAGATACGCTATAGATTATTCAAAGATAAAAAAAGAATTAAACTGGCAACCAGAAATAGATTTTAAGCAAGGTTTAAAGGATACTATCAATTGGTATAAAGAAAATAAAAATTGGTGGAAAAAATTAAAATAGTTTCAAAAGATTTAAGTTTAAAAATATGGCTAAAATTTTTATAATTGAGAGGGATAAATTTTTTTCTTCCAGTCTGGAGGCTAAGCTTTCTTATGGAGGATTTGAAGTTAGAATACCTTACGATTTGAACAATAATTGGTTTTTAATTCAAGAGGTTAAAACATATAATCCTAACTTCATAGTATTGGAACCAGATTTACCTCTTTCTTATGGCCAGGAAATATTAAGTGGAATTAAAAAAGAGGATAATATATCAAGTATTCCGGTTGTTTTATTTTCAGAGATGGCAGAAGATTATGCTAATAAGTTGCTAAACCAGGGAGCAAATTATTATTTTTCTAAAAAAAGTTTAAATATTGATGATTTTGTTGATACAATAATTAGAATAGCCAAAAATAAATATAAATTAAATATATGAAATTAATTATTTTCGCTGGAGGAAAAGGAACTCGTCTTTGGCCTTTGTCACGAGTTAATTCCCCAAAACAATTTGATAAAATTTTTAATAATCAATCTACTATTCAATTGGCCTTTAGTAGAGTGGCTCCTCATTTTGGTGCTGAAAATATTTACGTTCAAACTATAGATAGATACAAGGATGAAGTTTTGGAGCAATTACCTGAGTTACCTAGAGAAAACATTTTTGTAGAGCCGTCCCAGAGAAATCTCGGGCCAGCAGTTTGTTTTTGTGTTAGTGAATTAAAAAAGAGAAATATACATGGGCCCATGGCGATTCTTTGGGCGGATCATTTAATGGATAAGAGTGACGAGTTTATAAATGCTTTAAAAAACGCTGAGAAATTAATAGAAGAAGACCCGAATCGTTTTGTTTTCTTGGGAGAAAGGGCTAGGTTTGCTAATAATAATTTAGGTTGGATAAAAATAGGTGGAGAGGTGGGCAGTTTGGGTGATAGTGATTATCATAGTTTTGAAGGCTGGAAATATAAGCCATCTCAAGAAGAGTGTGACAGAATGTTCGAGTCAGGTGATTATTTTTGGAATCCTGGCTATTTTATAACCTCAGTTAGTTTTTTAGAGGATAAATATAAGGAATTAGCCAAGGATACTTATGATGCAGTTATGGGAGGGCAATATGAGAAGGCTGAGGCTACTCATTTTGATAGAGCTATTATAGAAAAGGTTGATTTATCAGGGGCGGTGGTGCTAAAGACAAATATGGGTTGGAGTGACCCAGGCACATTGTATGCTCTTAAAAAAGCTTTGGAAAAACACGAGGACGATAATGTAATACAAGGAAAAGTAAGTACGCTTAACACAAGTGATAGTTTATTGTATAATTTAGATAACGATAAAGTATTAGCAGGAGTGGGTCTAAAAGGTATGGTGGTGGTTAATACAAAAGATGCCTTAATAGTTGTTCCAAAAGAAGAGGTCGTAAATGTAAGTGCTTTAGTTAAAAAAATGAAAGAAGAGGGCTTAGAAGAGTATTTGTAATTTGTAATTTTTGTAGATGAAAAATATAAAAAAAGTAATTTTATTATCTCTAGCTGCTTTAATATTGGCTTTATTTTTAAGTTTAATTATTTATTATTATAGGGTTAATAGTCCGGCAGAAAAAGTAGGAAAAGATGTTTCTTTTGTTATAGAAGAAGGGGAAAGCGTTAATGAGATAAGCCAAAATTTAAAAGAAAAAAAAATAATAAGATCTAGTTTTTGGTTTGAAACTTATGTTTGGTTGAGAGAACTAGAAAGTGATTTCCAAGCCGGAGAATATATCCTAAATACTTCTATACCCCCAAAGGAAATAGTCATTATATTAACTTCTGGGCAGGTAGTGGGACAGGAAAAAACGATAATTTTGATTGAAGGTTGGAACAATAGACAGATGGGGGATTATTTTGAAAAAGAAGGAATGCTTAGTCGGAAGGACTGGCTTGGGGTTGTGGGTGTTTCCAGGGGGCTTCTTAGGGATGAATCTATACAATATAAAATAAACGATTATTGGAGTAATTTTGATTTTATTAAAGAAATAGAAAATAGGGAGAGTTTGATAGGTTATTTATTTCCTGATACTTATAGAATATATAAAGATAGTGGTCCTCAGGTCATAGCTTCTAAAATGCTTGAAAATTTTGATAATAAAGTAACGGATGAAATGAGAGAAGATATAAAAAAACAAGGGAAGACTTTAGGTGAAATTATTGTAATGGCCTCTGTTATACAAAAGGAGGTTTCTGGTAAGGAAGACATGGATATAGTTTCCGGTATTTTTTGGAAAAAAATAGAAAATGGTGAGGCTCTTCGTTCTTGCGCTACTGTTGGTTATGCGCTTGGAGAAAATAAATACCGTTATAGTATAGAGGATACAAAAATAGATTCTCCCTATAATACTTATCAAAATGCTGGGCTTCCTCCAGGGCCAATTTGTAACCCAGGCTTGCAAGCTATAAAAGCGGCTATTTACCCTGAGTTTTCAGACTATAATTATTTTTTAAGTCGATCTGATGATGGGGAAACTGTCTTTTCTAAGACATTTAGAGAACACGAGATTAATCAACAAAAATATTTAAAATAATTTTATGTTCATAGACGATCAATTTAAAAAAAATAAAAAATTAAGCGAGGGGAATTCGTTTCAAGATGATTTTGATTCTAAAATTAAACATCAAACTCGCAATATTGTAATTTTTATTGTTTTTTGTTTGGTTTTAGTTTTTATTATTTTAGGCATATTTTTTGCCGGCAAGATTATTTCTAAATATAGAAATAACGGTGGGGCTAATCAAGGAAATGGCAATGATGTTTCTACCTCATCTCCTTTTGGGGGACTGCCAGAGGGGGGCGAAAAAGGCGAAAATGGAAATACTATAGCTACTACCTCAATTCAGGCTGAGAATTTATTTTTTGGAGATTTTTATGAAGAACCTGATACTGATTTTCGTGTAACTCTTGATAGTTATGAACTTCCTGTTAATGTTAAAACTGATGTTTCTAATTATTATGAGTTAAATAGAAAAATAGATTTAGAAAGCAAGCTTGACTCCCTAAATAACAACGGATTTACAATCCTAGATAACAGTCTTGGGCAAGGTAATGATTTTTTTAGCTCTTACAGGACACTAGAATCAGAAGGAATCCCTATTGTTTTAACTAAGGATTTTTTAGCATATTATTACCATAATATTCTTGAAAATAATTATAAAGAGATTGAGAGGGTAATATTTTTTGAAAACCTATGGGATATAAATAAACATTTATATGGTTTAGCTAGAGATAGATATGAAAAACTTCGTGATTTAAAAGGATTGACCAATGATCCTCTTCTCGAAGCATCTCGTAGAGAGGCTGCTTACTTTGCGGTTGCCTTGAAGCTACTAGAACCAAATAAGAATCAGATAAAAGAAAAAGATCTTGTTGACCAGACTAAATTTAGCATTAAGGAGTCTTATGATTTTTATATGGAGATTCCAAATTATTTGAAAGATGATGTTATACCCGAAGTCGCTTTAATCGAATCTGAAAAAAAAGCATATATAAAATCGCCAGTTTTGCTTTACATGAGAGATTATAATTATTTTAATGTTCCAGAGGGATATGATAAAGACGCTCGTTTGCGTAATTATTATTTAGCTTCTCGTTGGTTTAATTCCAACTTGCCTTTATTTTACAAAGAAGACAGTTGCCCTGATTGTTATGCTGATAAAGCAGATTGGAGAATCAATATGTTGACTGCTTTTTTAATTTCTGAGGATTTTTATGAAGAGCAAATTTTAAAAAATAAATGGGCCCAGATTTATAAAGTTTTATCTTTTTTTAAAGGTCTTGGAGGAGGGTCAACTTATTTAGAATACCAAAGTGCTCTGCGTAATGTTTTAGGAGATGATTATGACTTGAAGGAAGAATTTTGGGATAAGAATTTAGAAGAAATTGATGTCAGTCTTAATAGCGTAAAAGAGGAACTTGTTAAAGGTTTAAAGAAAAGTGGAATTAATGGTAATTATATAAATGCAACTTCTACTCGTCCCCAAATAGGATTAAGGGCTTTGTCAGAACCTTATGTCCCTTCTGCCTATATTTATCAAAGCCTTATTTATCCTGAGGTAGGATTATATGAGGGACAAGAAAGGCAAGTTAGAACTTTGTGTAGGAGCAAAGACATAGGAGAAATGAGATGTAAGTCATTCGCTTATGACATTGCAAATTTATTTACTCCTTTAAAAAATAAGGATGATATTTTTGATTTAAATTCAGAGTATGATGGTTATGACAAGCAAGTAAAATTAGTTAAAAAACAATTGGATGATTTTACGGTTGACTCTTGGCATGATAGTAATTATTGGAGTACTTGGTATATGATAGAAAAATCAATTAATAGCGATTGGGACTCTGCTCCAATCTATACTCAAGGAGAGGAGTGGCTATACAGAGACATTCCGTTTGTCTTAGGATCTTTAGTAAGTTCACAATTAGAGGCAGATAAATTACAAATTTATGAGAAGACAGAAGAAGAAATTGGTTTTGGTGATTTTGGAAGTCAAAACAATATTATAGAATCTCGTAAATTTAATTACATAGAACCAAGTTTAGTTTTTATTCAAGAAATAAAAGCTAATACCAAGATGCTTCAAGGTCTACTGGATAGTTTGGAAATAACTAAAGAACTACATTCAGTAGATTCTAATCTTAATGATTTTATAGAAAAATTAGATAGAATAGAAGAAATAGTTAAAAAAGAATTAAGCGAAGAGTCTTTAACCGAAGAAGACCACGCCTTTATAAGTAGTTTTACCCAGCATTACGAGGTAGATGAAAAGATGAGCAAGATTTTAATTAACGAGAACGCTGATAATGAAAAAATCAATGGGGTAAAATTATTGATTTTTGCTTACGAGCGTGAAGATGGACAAAAGATGTTTGTAGTAGGACCTATTTTTAATTACAATGGAACATATGTTAAATAAAAAAATATTTTTTATTTTCTTACCATTTTTATTGGTAATCGCATTATCATTTCCGGCAAGGGCAAATAACCTGCCGGATTTTGATAAGGACGGGGTTCCTGATCGAGATGAAAAAGAAATTTATTTTACTGATTATGAAAATGGTGATACCGACGGAGACGGTTACAGTGATTTTATTGAGCTGATTAATGGTTATTCTCCCCATAATCCAGAGAGTGTTAAACTAGAGGATAATGACCAGGACTTGGATGGTTTGTCTGATAGAATGGAATTAAATTTTAAGACTAATTTACTTAATAAAGATACTGACGGAGACGGTTACGAAGATGGTCATGAAATAGAAAATGGTTATTCTCCTAGAGAATCAGGGTTGATAGAACTTGAGAAGAGGATAGAGATAAATACTGGCGCTCAAGTTTTGGATTATTTTTTAGGAGGCGTTAAGATGGGGGAATTCGAAATATCATCAGGAAAACCATCAATGCCCACACCTAAAGGACATTATAATATTATCAATAAACATCCCAAGGCTTGGTCTCCTTATGGGCTTTGGATGCCTTATTGGATGGGCCTTGGAACTGGACGCTTTGGTCTACATCAGTTACCAATTTGGCCCAATGGTTATAGGGAGGGAGAAGATCATCTCGGTCAAGCAGTTTCACATGGTTGTGTGAGACTTGGAATAGAAGAATCAGAATTTCTTTATAATTGGTCAGAAGTGGGAATTTCGGTCTTTATTTATTGACGATTTCTCAAAAAAATGTAATATAGAATGGTATATAAAGTAAATTATTAGAATAATTAAAGATTAATTATAGATCAGAGTTTTGATTTTTGAAATTTGAACTTTGATTTTTATATAGTATATTTATGCAATATTCAGATAAAGTTTTGGAACACTTTAAAAATCCTAAAAATCAAGGCAGTATGGATAATCCTGATGCTGTGGGTGAACTTGGAAATCCTGCCTGCGGAGATGTGATGAAGATATATCTTAAGATTAAAGATGACACAATAGAAGATGTAAAATTTGAAACTCTTGGCTGTGCTGCCGCTATTGCTGTTTCATCGGCTTTAACTGAGTTGGTTAAAGGGAGAAGTATAGACGAGGCTGAGAAAATAACTAAGGACGAGGTGGTCGAAAGCCTTGGAGGCCTGCCAACTATGAAAATACATTGCTCCATGCTTGGTGTAGATGCTCTAAAAAAAGCAATTAAAGAATATAAAGAAAAAAAATAATTAAATAATAAAAAATATATGGAAATTGAGGATAAAATAAAAAAAAGTTTAGATAAAATTCGCCCTACCTTGCAATCTGATGGAGGCGATGTTCAGTTTGTATCTTGGGATGAAGACAAAAAGATCGTAAAGGTTCAGTTGATGGGCATGTGCGTTGGTTGTCCAATGGCTGGGATTACCCTAAAACAAGGAATAGAGGTTGAATTAAAGAAAGAATTCCCAGAGATAAAATCAGTTGAAAATGTTTAAAATATTGTAATAAAATAGTAAAAATAACTTGAAGTATAATAAATAAAATGTAAAGGTAAATTTTTCGTTATGCGTTATACGCTACACGTTATACCTTATAAATATTATGTCTAATATATATTTTGATCATAGTGCTACTACCCCGGTTGATAAAAGGGTTTTAGAAACTATGAATCCTTTTTTTTCTGATATTTTTGGCAACCCATCATCTATACACGGTTTTGGTCAAAAAGCTTTAAGGGGAGTTGATAAGGCTAGAAAAGAAGTGTCTAGCTTTTTAAACTGCCAAGACGAAGAGGTTATTTTTACTTCTGGAGCTACTGAGTCTAATAACTTGGTTTTAAATGGGGTTATTAAATATTTAGAAAAGGTGGGCGAGAAAAAAGTAGGTTCTGGTGATTGCATGGATATAAGCAAGGAAGATGCAGAGGCTATAAAAAGGGAAAATTCTTGGAAAAATTGGTTTAAAAAAGATACAGGAGAAAATAAATTTCATATTATTACTTCAAGTATAGAACATAAGTCAATTTTAGAACCTTGTGCTGAGTTGGAGAAAAGAGGAGTAGAAGTAAGCTATTTACCAGTTGATTCAAGAGGGCTTGTGAGCGCAGAGGATGTTAAAAAGGCTATTCGTGATAACACTGTTTTGGTGTCAATAATGTATGTAAATAGTGAGGTTGGTAGTATTCAGCCTATTAGGGAAATAGGTAAAATTATTAAGAAAATAAATGAAAACAGATATAAGGAGTGGCAAAAAAGTGGAGCTAGAAAAAAAGAACCTAAACCAGAGTCAGTATATTTCCATACAGATGCTACTCAGGCAGTTAATTTTTTAGATTGTAATATAGAGAGACTACATCTTGATTTTCTAAGTCTATCAAGCCACAAAATTTACGGTCCAAAGGGAGTTGGGGCTTTGTTTGTAAAAAAGGGAAGCAATATAAAAGGTGTTCAGGTCGGAGGAGGTCAGGAAAGAAAAATAAGAAGCGGAACTCTAAATGTTCCTGGAATTGTTGGTCTTGGGAAAGCGATAAGTTTAATAACTCCAGAAAGGAGAGAGGAAAACAATAAATATATAGGTGGCCTAAGAGATAGATTGGCTGACGGACTTTTAGAAAAAATTACAGATATTAAGTTGACCACAGATAGAGAAAGTGCGACATCTTCTCATGCGCATTTTATTCTAAGAGGAGCCGAGGGAGAGTCTATTTTAATGTCTCTGGATTTTGAAGGCATAGCTGTATCAACTGGTTCAGCTTGCGCTGCCAAGGATCTTCACTCTTCTTATGTATTAAAAGCTATGAATGTCAGTGTTGAGGAGTCTAACTATGCTGTTAGATTTACTTTGGGTAAAAAAAATACCAAAGAAGACACTGATAAATTATTGGAAGTTTTACCTCCAATAATTGAAAGAATTAGAAAGATGAATCCGATTTATAAAAAATAAAACTATGAAGCATAAAGGCTTTGTATTGTGGCTTACCGGATTATCAGGTTCGGGTAAAAGCACATTAGCGAATAAAATTTATAAAGAATTAAAAATAAACGGTACAAAAATAGAAAAGCTTGATGGAGATGTGGTTCGCGAGAACTTAACTAAAGATTTAGGTTTTTCTCCTGAAGACAGGAATGAGAATATCAGAAGAATAGGTTTTGTATCTAATTTATTATCAAAAAACGGAGTGGTAGTTTTAGCTTCTTTTATTTCTCCTTACGCTCGTCAAAGAGAGGACTTGAGAGAGAGTGTTGAAAATTACATAGAAGTTTTTGTAAATGCTCCCTTGGAGGTTTGTGAGAAAAGAGATGTTAAAGGGCTCTATAAAAAGGCCAGGGCTGGGGAAATCCCCTTTTTTACTGGCATAACCGATCCTTACGATGCGCCAGACAACCCTGACATAGAAGTGAGGACTGACAAGCTTAGTGAAAATGAATGCGTGGAACAAATAATAAACTATCTAAAAGAAAAAGGATTTATTTCTTTTTAATTACTCTCTAAAAGCTAACAGCTATAAGCTCAAAGCTAATACACTCACCCTCATCTTCCTTTAATAGCCCGAACCAACCTTAACTCATCATAAGAATATTCACCCTCTAAATACTCAAAGACTGGTTTTAGAAATTGGTCTCCCATTTCTTCAAAAGCTGATCTTATAATTTCGTATTTATCTCTGGGTAGCTTTAAATAATCCAGATCAACCCTAACTTCTGAGTCCAGGAGTTTTTCAATATGGTTGATTATAGTTGATTGTTTAAGATCTTGATTTTTGGCAATTCTATCTATTGATATTTTTTTATCCAGGAGTTCTCTGGTTTTAGTGTAGTATTCAGTTTTGCGTATTTTAGGGCTAGAGGTCGATTTCTCTCTTTTCCTTTTAATTATTTGGACAGGGTTAATATCATTTTCTTTAGAGAATTTTTTTATAATTTTTAAAAATTCATCCCCATATTTTTCTAGTTTTAAAGCACCCACCCCGCTTATTTTATTAAAAGAATCTTTGTCTTGAGGGAAGTAGGTGGACATTTCTTTAAGAGATACGTCACTAAAAACTACAAAGGGCGGAACATTTTCGCTATCTGCTATTTTTTTTCTAAGTTCGCGCAGTAGATTAAATAATTCAAGGTTATGATCAAGCTCCTTTTTATTGTCTCCCCCTAAATTATCCTTTATTGGTTTAGAGAGCTCTATTTTTTCTTTATTTTTTAAAAATGAAATCCCTTTGCTAGTTATGTTTAGGGTGGGGTATTGGTCTTGGGTTTTTGAAACTAGTCCCAGTCCAATGAGATTATTAATGATTTGTTCTAGATCATCCTCAGAATAATCTTTTACTATGCCAAACACTGATATTTGATTATGATTGTTTCTTCTTATGCGACTGACATTTTTCCCTAAGAGCACTCCGGTAATGTAATTTTTACCAAAACGATTGTCTGTTTTTATGATAGCAGAAAGTATTTTTTGGGTTGGAATTGTAGCGTCAAATTTTTCTTTTTTTGTAAGACACATATCACAAGCTCCGCAGTTTTCGTTTAACTCCTCTCCGAAATAATTTAGTAAATATTTTTTCCTACAAGTTTCAAGTTCAGCATATTCAATGACCTCACTTAATTTTTTAAGCGCTTTTTCCTTTTCTTTGGCTTCGTTTTGGTATATAAAAAATTCGTGTTTTCTCGTGTCCGCATAAGTATAAAACATGACACATTCGCTAGGCAGTCCATCTCGCCCGGCTCTGCCTATTTCCTGATAATAGCCCTCTAATGTTCTAGGAAAGGTATAATGGACCACTAAACGCACGTTAGGCTTGTCTATGCCCATGCCAAAGGCGATGGTGGCCACTATAATGTCCACTTCATCCTTGATAAATTGATTTTGAACAAGGGTTCTTTTATTTTTTTCCAAGCCAGCATGATAGGCTCTGGCTTTATATCCTTGAATTTTTAAATTTTCAGTTATTCGTTCTGTGTCTTTTCGTGAAAAACAATAAATAATGACAGATTCTTTTTGAAAAGAGTCGAGTAGATTGAGAAGTTTAGAAAAAGAATCCTTCTTTTTAATTATACTGAGTTTTAAATTTTCTCTGTTAAACCCAGATATGAAAGATTTCCCTTCCGGTATGTTTAGTTGTTTAACTATATCTTTTTTTACTTCTGAGGTGGCTGTTGCTGTCAGGGCTATAATCGGTGTTTCTGGAAACATAGTTTTAAGGGATTTTAAATTACGATATTCAGGGCGAAAATCATGACCCCATTCGCTAATACAATGAGCCTCATCCACGGCAATCAAATCTACCTTCTGTTTTAAGATAAATTCTTTAAAATCACCTGTGCCAAATCTCTCAGGAGCAATATAGATTATTTTAACCTTTCCTTTTTCTACTTTTTCGTAAATTTCATCTATTTCCCTAGGCGTGAGAGAGGAGTTTATAAATTCAGCTTTTATGCCATTTGCCCTTAGGCTATCTACTTGATCTTTCATCAGGGCGATAAGAGGCGATATAACCAAGGTAATTCCTTTTAGTTTTAAGGCTGGCAATTGATAGCAAAGAGATTTTCCACCTCCAGTCGGCATTAAAACAAAGCAGTCTTGTCCTAGGAGGACTGTGCTAATAATCTCTCTTTGCAAGGGCCTAAATTTATCATAGCCAAAGTATTTTTTTAGTATTTTTTCCATAGTCTAATTATTGCATACAGAAGAAAAATATCAAAATAGTATTTTTTAATTTTGGGATTATTTAAATTTTTGTTTTGGTCTTTCGGTAGTCTCTCTGGCCTTTCGGTAGTCTCTCGAAAGAGGACTACAGAAGAATGAAGAATTTGCCTTTCGGTAGTCTTTGCCTTTCGGTAGTCTCTCGAGAGAGGACTGCAGAAGAATGAAGAATTAAGAGACATACTTTTATGATTTTGTGTTTCACTTCATTTTTGCTAAAATAAAAAGAGGAGGGAAATTATAATTAATCGTTGCGCTTTAAAAGCAATTTTTTTTTCTTATGAACAAAAAAATATTAAAAATTCTGGGAGCAATTTTACTCTTAATCATTGTTTTGGGATTAGCTTTTTTATTATGGGTTAATCACGCCATAAATACCGGGAAACTGGTTAAGTGGGAAGGAGAGTGGTATTACGAGGAAGAACTAAAAGAAAAATATCCGCCTCAAGAGTACTCGGTAGAGGCTAAAAACAAACCCGAAGAGGTTTACCAAGAATTCAGACAGGCTTTACTGGACGGCGACAAAGAAAAAGCTTTAGGGTATATAGTTGAGGAAAAAAGAGAAGAATATAGAAAGGCATTTAAAGATGAAGGAAAATTTGACGGATGGTTAGATAGTCTTCCAGAGAATATAATTAAAGAAAGAGAAGATGAAAATTATTTATATTATGATTTAAAGATGGGAACTAATTATAAAAATACACTTATTTTCTTAAAAAATAAAGAAGGGTATTGGAAAATAGAATCAATTTAGAGTATTTTTATGTTATTTAGTAAAAGAATAAAAAATATTGTTTTATTGGTTCTAGTTTTGTTTTTATTTTCAAGTGATAAAGCTTTAACTTATGACAATTTAATAGTTCACCCTAAACTTAGCAGGAAAGCTTCGGGGATTTATAATCAAAATTTTCCTAATCAGAAGTTAAGTAGCGAAGAGGTAAATTGGATTGTGGAGGGCACGATAGCCGAAGATACAGATCCTAGATATCTTAATCATTTTTATAATCCTAAGACAGGGCGAGGCTTAAATGATGGAGTTTTTTCAGGTCATTCTGCTAAATGGTGGGCTTATAATCAAAAAAGCATTTCCGGAGATTATTCAGTGCCTAAAATTTTAGAAAATTATAAGGAAGGAAACAAGAAAAGAGCTTATCAGGGTATAGGGCATATTCTTCACTTGATTCAGGATATGTCTGTGCCAGCCCATGTTAGAAATGATGCTCATCCTGAGGGAGATCCGTTTGAAGGATGGCTGAAACAGCACAATCCTATATCTGAAGATAAATTAAGTTTTTTAGAAGTAAATGATATAAGGGAAATTTTTAATAGTTTAGCCCTTTTTACTAATAATAATTTTTTTAGTAAAGATACTATAGATGTTAATGAGAAAAATTTAGCGGAATTTAAGAAAATAGAAAAGAAAGTAAATAATAAAATAACAGTATATTATGTAAAGGAAATTGATGGTCAAGATTGTAGAATATTATATTTAAAGAATCCAGATTCCATTATATCTTCTTATGGAATTGCCGGTGACGTTTATGTTAATTTCGATTATTGGCAACAGCTTTATCCTAAGGCTATAGGCTATAGTGCTGGAGCGATAGATTATTTAAAAAAAGAGTTTAAGAAGATTGATGAGAGCGGAGAAGGGGAGAATCTGAGTCTTTGGGAAAGGGTTAAGAATTCAGTTGCTCAAAAAGCTTCTAATCTTCTTGATGGAGCTAGATATGTTTTAGGAGATAATATTTTAGAAAAAAAACAAGGCATTGATACTACCTACGAGGCTGGAAAAGATGCTTATGAAAAAACTAAAAGAGGACTAGCTTTTTATTATGACGCTAATAGGGAAATAGTAGTAGGAGTTTTTGATTATAGTAAAGAAAAAAGCAAAGAAGCGGTGGATTGGACCTCCGATAGATTTTATCAAGCCTATGACAAGGCATCTATTTGGAATGAGAAAGAGGATGACGGTGATAAAAGAAAAGAGAGGGTTCCGGATAAACCAGTAATTTTGTCAGTTCAAGAAGAATATGAGGACGAGGAAATAAAAGATGAGCCTCAAGATAATATAGAACCTCTTGTTGATGATAAAAAATCTTTAGAAAAGAAGCTGGGCGAGGAGGTAAAAATAAAATTTGTTTATGACGGCGATACAATACTACTTGAAAATGGTGATAAGGTTCGTTATTTAGATATTGATACGCCTGAGCTTAACAAGGCAGGCAAAGAGGATGATGAGTGTCTTGCCTGGGAGGCTAGATCTAGAAATATGGAGCTCTTAAGTCAGGGTGAAGTAAGACTCGTAAAAGACTCCGGGGCTGACCGAGATAAATATAATCGTTTACTTAGATATGTCTATGTAGGTGATGTTTTTTTAAACAATGTTTTAGTAAAAGAAGGTTTGGCTAAACCATTTTTTTGCCAACCAGGCTGGAAAAATTGTCCCCTAGCACAAGATGAAGAGAAAAAAGAAACAATTTTAAATTCCTATGAATATGCCCAGAAAAATAATTTGGGCATTTTTTCTTCTGTTTGCATTTTTGATAAAGAGAGGAAAATTACAAAGAAAGAGTCTCTTAAAAAAGAGGAAATTGATAAAGAAGACAAAGAAGATGGGGTTGAGCCTAGGTATGAGGAAGGGAAGAAGGATAAAAAAGAAAAGATAAATATTCATTTATTTTCAAATGGAGGGGATGAGGAAGAGGAGGATTATGAAGATATTGAGGATCATGAGGGTGGTGAAGATAGCGGGGATGTTGGAGATGAGGTGGAGGAGGAGAGTCTTTTGCCTGTAGTTTTATCTTTCAATTCCTATGATATTGATACTAATAATCAAAAATACACTTCCAGCACTACGGTTGGTTTGAGTTTTGATATTAAAAATAAGGAAGAGGTTTTGTTCTATTTTGCTACCACTTCAGCCAAAAAACCTGATTTGGAAAATAATTCCTGGAGCACAAGCACGCCTGAGTATTTTAAAATTTCCTCTCAAACTTACGAAGATATTATTTACCTGTATTTAAAATATAAAAATGACGAGGATGACTTTGGGGTTCTCAGAGCTAGTTCTTCTATAATTTTCAAAGCAAGTACCAGCCCTCCGGTTTTGACCAGTTTGGAGGAAAAAGAGGGTGTTTATTGGATAAATAAAAATAAAATTAAATTAAAAGGAAACAAGGACTTAGATATAGTTAAAATAATTTTAACAACAGAGGGTGTTTCAAGTTCTACCGTTGTTTCATTTTCGGAGAATTCTCAAAAAAATGATTGGGAAACATTTTTTAATTTTGAATTTCCCTGCGTAGATTATGATATTAATCAGAGCAATCTTTCTTCCATTATAAGATCAAAAATTTTCTGTATGAGAGAAAATGGTTTTATTGTAAATCCGTCTAATCCTAAGGAAACGTTTAATCCTAAGGAAATAAAAATTTTTTATACAAAACACTTAAAAATAAAAGCCATAGATCGTTTAGGTAATATGTCTTCAAGTAGCTTGGTTTTTATTATAGATGATTTAGCCCCATTTGATTTAGTGGATAATGAT
Organism: uncultured Gammaproteobacteria bacterium; assembly: GCA_964548635.1. Taxonomy (GTDB): domain Bacteria; phylum Patescibacteriota; class Patescibacteriia; order Patescibacteriales; family JAGXOH01; genus JAIOTG01. The sequence goes on from CAZJRJ010000004.1 coordinate 17,147, forward strand.
GACATGTTTAGTCATTATTCTAAGGCTAATAATCAGATTTATCTTCCCTACTCCTCAGTAGATGAACTTAGTAATGTAGAAGAAATACCTTTTCCTTTTGTAAATTCCGGATTAAAAAATCTTGCTTGGGAAATAAAAACATTATCCAGTAGTGATTGGCAAAATATTGAGCCCTTTAATGTTTTTTCACAAATTGATGCAGAAATGACAGTTACGTCTTCAGGTTTTTTATTAGATTCAGATAAAAATTATTCTATTTTAAAAAGAACCAAAGATAATGCCGGTAACATATCTACAACCACAAAAAAGATAGAAACCGATAGAAGACATTTGGTTATTAGTGAAATATATCCTAATCCAAAAGAAGAGCATGGCGGCGAGTGGATAGAAATTTATAATCCGAGCAATGTAGATATATCTCTTGCAAGTCATACTTTGGATACTGCTTATGATAATGATGTGGTGCTGTCGGCAACTTCCATTATTCCTGCTTTCGGCTATTTTTTAATAGGGGATAAAAGCTGGACTCCTGATCAAGAGTCTTGGCCCATTCCCGACTACAAAGCAACAACCACAATAACCAATTCTGGAGGCACTATACGCTTAAAAAAAGAAGGTAGAGAAATAGATTCTTTAAAATATGAAGATATATCAGAAGGAAAATCTTTGGAAAGAAAAGCAACTTTTAATTCAATAAAAGAGACAATGTCTCCCGGAGGAGAACATTACAATCTAGGGAATGGTTGGGATATTGATGACGGTTATGATGACAGTTATGATGATTTTATAATAAAAGACACGCCAGAACCTCAAAATAGTTTGAGTAACAGAGAGGAGTGGGAATTTTGATGATATTGCATTTTTTGTTAAATATGGTATAATTATTCTTATAATTAGTTAAAAATAACTAAAAAGAGAAATGAAATTTATAGATTTATACAATAAATTTGAGAATTACCCTTTGATAGAGAAAAGAGAAGTAAAAAAGTT
>CAZJRJ010000005.1:0-17880 GCA_964548635.1 uncultured Gammaproteobacteria bacterium
AGAGACTATACTAGCCTCTTTTATAGAGAGGCGAAAGGTGAAAAGTTGTGTGATGTTTATGTTGATAATCTGGGATATCCCCATCAATGTAGGCCACACACATTCTTTGAGTGGTGACACTCTAAGATGGTAAACCCTACCTGGAGCAAGAGTAAACCTCTGTTTTTTTAAACAGAGAGAAAAGTGACTCGCTAAAGCCTATTAGTAATAATAGTGCTAAGATAAATGACTATCATTTTTCTTTTAGAAATAAAAGTAAAAATACAGAATCCGGCTTATAGCTCACTTTGATATTTTTGTAAATAAAGACTTATATCATAAATATAAAATCAATTATGAAAAGATCAGAATTATTTTTCTCTTTTTTACTCGTCCCACTAGATTTCTTAATGATATTTTTAGCTGGTGTTTCAGCTTATTTTATTAGATTTTCAGATTTTACTACTAATATTAGACCAGCTATTTTTGAACTACCCTTTAATAACTATATAAAAATAACTCTTTTGATGGCTTTTTTATGGTTACCTATTTTTGCTTTTGCTGGGTTATATAATATAAAAAGTGCCAGGAAGCTAGTAAAAGAAATTTATAGGGTAATTTTAGCCTGCTCTACTGGGCTAATGTTAATCATCATTACAATATTTATAAGACGAGAACTTTTTGATTCTCGTTTTATTGTTTTAGCAGCTTGGATACTTGCAATAATTTATATTATTTTTGCCCGAGCTATTGTTAGATTAATACAAAGACATCTATTTAATTTTGGCATTGGAGTTAGAAAAGTTATTTTAGTTGGCAGTAGTAAAACTGGGGATAACTTAATAAATAAATTTTCCAGTGATAAGACCTTTGGTTTTGAGGTGGTAAAAAGAGTTAGGGATTTTTCCACTGAAACCAGTCAAGAACTAGCCAAATTTGTGGAAGACAATAAAAATAATTCCGACAAGGGCAAAAAAATAGACGAAATAATACAGAGTGATCCAAATCTAACTAAAGCAGAAACTTTAAGGCTTTATGACTTTGCCGATGAACATCAATTAATTTTTAAATACGTAGCTGATCTTTTAGGGACTAAAGTTTTAAAAACAGAATTAATGGAAATATCAGGAATGCCTGTTATAGAAGTTAAAAAAACACCCTTGGAGGGTTGGGGGAGGATAGTTAAAAGACTTTTTGATTTGATAGGATCTTTTGTTTTACTTACAATCCTATCTCCTATTCTAATCTTAGTAGCCCTATTGATAAAAATAGATTCCAAGGGTGCGGTTTTGTTCTCCAAAAAAGATGATGGTTCTTCCCTACGGAGAGTTGGACAAGGCGGTGTTTTATTTAATTATTTTAAATTTCGCTCCATGATTTCGGGTAGCGACAATATGCGTTATAATGAATTATCTGATCAAAACCTAAGAAATGACGGCCCCCTAGTAAAAATTAAAGATGATCCTAGAATTACAAGGGTTGGAAAATTTATGAGAAAATGGAGCATAGATGAATTTCCTGAGATTATTCTTGTTTTAATGGGTCGCATGAGCTTAGTGGGGCCGAGGCCACATTTACCTGAAGAGGTTGCTAAGTACGAACAAAGACATAAAAAAGTCTTAACTGTAAAGCCGGGAATAACTGGCTTGGCTCAAATTTCAGGTAGAAGTGATTTAAATTTTGAAGAAGAAGTTAAATTAGATACTTATTATGTAGAAAATTGGAATTTTCTTCTGGATTTATCAATTTTCTTAAGAACTCCCTTGGCTTTGATAAAAAAAAGAGAAGCTAACTAATAAAAATATATGAAAATAGCTCTAGTTCATGACCATCTAGCTCAAGACGGAGGAGCTGAAAAAGTTCTAAAAGTCCTGGCTGAAATTTTTCCTAAGGCAAAAATATTTACCTTGCTTTATGAGAAAAATAATGCTGATAAATATTATAAGGGTAGAGAAATAGATACCTCTATAATCCAGAGATTACCTGGTGGGGTTAAGCATTATCAATGGTATATGCCTTTTATGCCTATGGCAGTAGAATTTTTTGATTTAACAGAATTTGACTTAGTTATTTCAGACACGAGCTCTTTTGCCAAGGGTGTAATAACACTTCCAGAAACTCCTCATATTTGTTATTGTCATACTCCAACTAGATATCTTTGGAGTGATACTCATAGCTATATAAATGAACTTAGATATAATAAATACTTTAAAAAGATTATTTCCTTAGTTCTTAATAAGGTTAGAATTTGGGATAGATTAGCAGCTGACAGAGTGGATTATTTTATTGCAAATTCATATACTGTTCAGAAAAGAATTAAAAAATATTATAGAAGTAATTCTGAAGTAATTTATCCTCCAGTAGAAATTAAAGATTTCAAAATAGATAAAAGCGAGAAGGGGGAATTTGAGAAGCCTTATTTTCTAATTGGTGGACGTCTCACCCCTTATAAAAGAACTGATCTGGTAATTGAAACTTTTAATAAATTAAATTGGAACTTAAAAATATTTGGGAATGGAGTTGACATGAAGAGGTTGAAAAAAATCGCAGGAGATAATCCTAATATTGAGTTTCTCGGTTGGGTAGAAAGGGAGCATTTAAGTAGGTTATACAGTAACTGTGAAGCTCTTATTCATCCTCAGGTGGAGGACTTTGGTATTTCACTAGTAGAAGCAATGGCCTCGGGCCGTCCTGTTGTAGCTTTTGAAAAAGGCGGAGCTACCGAAACAATCATAGAGGGTAAAACTGGTTTATTTTTTAAGGAACAAAAAGTAGAATCTCTTAAAATTTGTCTTGAAAAATTTTATGACTATAAATTTGACCCTAGTTTTATAAGAAATCATGCTAAAAACTTCTCTAGAGAAAAATTTGAAAAAAAATTAAAAGAATTTATCAAAGATAAGACTGGTTTATCATTTTAATTTTTATGAAAGTAGGAATTGATATAAGAACATTAATGGACAGACAGTATAGCGGCGTATCAGAGTATACGCTTAATTTAATTTTGGGTATTTTAGAAAAAAATGAGAGTAATCAGGAACATGAAATAAAATTGTTTTATAACTCTGGGCGCGATATTGCAGAACAAATGCCAAATTTTGAAAAATATAAATGTGAAGTTATTTATACCCGTTATCCAAATAAAATTTTTAATTATTTAATGCAAAAGGGCTTAAGTTACCCTAAATTAGACAAACTTTTAGGGGTAGACATCTTTATTTTTCCACATATTAATTTTTTTAAAACATCATCTTCCTGTAAGTCTATTTTAACAATCCATGATTTATCTTTTTTAAGATATCCGGAATTTTTTAGTTTAAGAAAAAATATTTGGCATTTTATATTAAATGTTAAAAAAATGGTTAAAAGGGTTGATAAGATAATAACCATATCAGAAAACACTAAAAAAGATATCATTGAACTCTTGGGCGTAGATGAAAAAAGAGTTTATGTTGTTAAAAGCGGTATAAATAAAAAAGAATTTGGGGTCATAAATCCTCAGGATTATAAATACAAGGAAATTAAAAAAAAGTACAATTTACCAGAAAATTTTTTCCTCTACCTAGGCAACTTAGAGCCTAGAAAAAATATATCTAGAATTATAAAAGCCTATGATATCTTTATAAAAAATTATCCAAAATCAAATTACGAGTTAATAATCGCTGGTGGAGGAGGTTGGAAAAATAAGGATATTTATAAGACCAAAGATAGGTCAGAAAATAAAGGTAGTATTAAATTTTTAGGATATATCCCTAGAGATGAAAAAATATACCTTTATAATATGGCTTCCTTGTTTGTTTTTCCATCTCTTTATGAGGGCTTTGGCCTACCACCACTTGAAGCCATGGCTTGCGGAATACCGGTCCTGACAAGTTCTATTTCTAGTTTGCCAGAAGTAACCAATAATTGCGCTATATTAGTAAACCCTTTGAACCCTATGAGTATAGCAAAAGGAATGGAAGAGGGAGTTTTTAATAAAAAGCTTAGGGAAGTTTTAACCTTAGGAGGCTTTGAAAATGTTAAAAATTTTGATAAATCAGAAATAGTTGATAAATATTTTGAAGTAATTAATAATTTAGTTTAAATTTTAAAAAAGGTGATGAAAAAAAAGAAAGTTATAATGGGAGTGTCCGGCGGAGTTGATTCCTCTATATCAGCAAAAATTTTAAACGATAAAGGCTTTGATGTCTTAGGAGTATTTTTTCGTTTAGGTTTTGATCAGGAAGAGGATGAAAATTGTGCCAGAAAAGTATGCGAACAGTTAAATATAAAATTTTATCCCGTTAATATAGCCAAGGAATTCAAGAAAGAGATTATAAATTATTTTATAAATTCCTATAAAAAAGGATTAACTCCGAATCCTTGCATTAAATGTAATAAATTTATTAAATTTGATAAACTTTTGAAGTTAGCGTCTAATTTGGGCTATGATTTCGTAGCTACTGGCCATTATGCCATTATCAAAAAAATGGAGGATTCCTATAGACTTTACAGGGGTGAAGATAAAACCAAGGACCAGTCTTATTTTCTATACACATTGGGCCAAAAAGAATTATCCCGAGTTATTTTTCCACTAGGCGAGCTCTTTAAAAAAGATATAAAATTGCTAGCTCAAAAATACGACTTAAATCATAAAAAAAGTGAGAGTCAAGATATTTGTTTTATTCAAAAGGATCATAATGACTTTTTAAAAGAAAATTTAACTTTAAAAAAGGGAGCTATAAAAAATTTAGCCGAAGAGATTCTAGGAGAACATCAAGGTTTACCCTTATATACCATTGGTCAGAGAAGGGGAGTTGAATTAGGAGGAATAGGTCCTTTATATGTTGTTGGATGTGATTATGAGAAAAATGTTTTATATGTTAGTGACGATGGCGAGCATAACAATCTTTATAAAGATGAATTTAAAGTAGGAGGTGTTAGTTGGGTTACCGAGCAAAAAAAAGATAAAATTAAATGTGATGTTGTTATAAGATATGGTGGCAAATCTATAAAATCAGAAATTATGAAAATAAAAAATGATAGCTATATTGTTAAATTAGAAAGTAAAAATAGGGCCGTAACACCAGGACAAAGTACTGTTTTTTACAGGGAAGATGAAGTTTTAGGGGGTGGAATAATAAAATAGGTTAATTTTAAAAGGCTCTGACGAATAGAGCCAGAGCCTTTATAGATTTAATTTTTTATTGAGCCTTGGCCCATTTTTTGAAGTCCTCCTCGGCTGTGGGTTTATACAATTTTAACAGATTTGCCGCCTGAACTTTCTTCCAGGTGTCTCCCCCTCCTTTTTTTCTTGCCTCAATTATCAGACTTTTTTCGTTCCAGCGTCCCTGCATAACCGTTCCGCTTCCCGTTTTTACGTCTACCAGCCCTTTCCAATTGTTTCCAGTCAAGATAACCCCTCCTTTTTAAAGATTAAAACTTATTAAAAAAGCTTCCGAGAAAAAAAATTTATGAGAAAGCTTTATTAAATCTTACTATATTTATCTTCTATGTCAAGTTTACCCTTATTTTTATTGACACAAAATAAATTTTGAGTTATAGTAAAGAAAATTTAATATTAAATCTTAATCTATTTTTAAAAATTTCTTTGTCCGGTTTTTATGTTAAAAAACCTTTTAAAAGGTTTTTTTAATTTATTTGCCTTATTTGTTTAAAATTAAGGTAAAACAAAATCGTGATTTTTTAAAAATAGTAATTAAAAGAAATTTATGGAAAAATTACCAACATTAGAAGAGATGTTAAATGCAGGAATGCATTTTGGACATCGAACAAGTAACTGGCACCCAAAAATGAAGCCATACATCTACACATCTAGAAAAGGTGTGCATATTATTGACTTAGTAGAAAGTCAGAAAAAATTAGCAACTGCTTTAGAATTTTTAGAAAAATTAATCAAAGAAGGTAAAGTGGTTCTTTTTGTTGGAACTAAAAACCAGGCTAAAAAATCTATTGAAGAATTAGCCAAAGAATTAAAAATGCCTTATGTTAATAATAAATGGATAGGTGGTCTTTTAACTAATTTTTTAATCATAAAGAAATCAATTAAAAAATATAATAATTTAGTTGCGGAAAAAGAGGCAGGTAAATTAGATAAATATACTAAAAAGGAACAAATAGAAATAAATAAAGAAATAAATAGACTAGAGGTAAAATTTGGAGGAGTTAGTGAGCTTAAAAAAATGCCTGATGCTATCTTTATTTGGGATATTGGAATTGAAAAAATAGCCATTGAAGAAGCAAAGAATAAAAATATTCCCGTTGTAGGAACCTGTGATACTGATTGTAATCCCCAGACTGTTAATTATCCAATTCCTTGCAATGATGATGCTACTAAATCAATTAAATTAGTCTTGAACTTAATACAAGACTCTATTAAAAATACTCAAAAATCTTAATAAAAAATTAATAAATAAGACCTAATTTTATTTAATTTTTTTAAAATTTATGGAAAACATTAAAAAATTACGTGAAAAAACAGGCGCTGGAATCGTTGATTGTAAAAAAGCCCTTGAAGAAGCGAATAACGACATTGAAAAGGCCTGTGAAATATTAAGAAAAAAAGGCATTGCCAAGGCTTCTAAAAGAAGTGGTAACGAGGCTAGTGAGGGAATAATAAAAATCGCAGTAGATGATGATAATAAAATCGCTTATATATTAAAAGTTAACTCTGAGACTGATTTTGTTGCAAAAAATGACAAATTTCAAAAATTCACTGAAAATATTCTTGAGTTAATTAAAGAAAAAAAACCAAAAAGTCTTGAGGAATTAAACGAATTACAATTAGAGATAGATACAGTGAAGAAAGAGCTTGATAACCTAAGTGGAATAATAGGAGAAAAACTAGTAATTAATAAATTTGATATTTTAGAAGGCGCTAGTGTTTCTGGTTATTCTCATATGGGAGGAAGAATCGGCGTTTTAGTTTCCCTTAACAGTGAGGGGAAGAGCGAATTAGCTAGTGATGTTGCCATGCAAATTGCTGCGGTTGACCCCGGATATATCAATCCAGAAGAAGTTCCTGAAGAGATTATTAATAAGGAAAAAGATATCTGCAGGGAAGAATTGAAAGCGCAAGGAAAACCAGAGCAAATTATTGATAAAATTATTGAAGGAAAAATTAATAAATATTTTGAAGAAATTTGTTTGATAAAACAAGAATACATCAAGGATGATAAGAAAAAGATCGAGGACATCCTAGGAGATGTTAAGGTAAATAAATTTGTGCGTTATAGCTTATAATAAAGGGTAATAATTTAATATGCGAGTAGTTGAGGTTAAAATTACTGATTGGGACGATTCTCAATCCTTTATTTCAGAATTAGATAATATAAATCCAAATGATTATGTTATTGTAAGAACTGACACAGCCACTGAGATAGGAAAAGTGGCTGGCTTTAAAGATCTTAAAGAAGAAGAGGTAAATAGGGATAATTTAATTATAAGAAAGGCCTCCAAGAGTGATTTTGAAAAAATTCCTAATAGTAAAAGAAGGGAAGAGTGCCTGGAATATTGTAGAGAAAAAATTACTAAACACGATTTACCGATGAAATTAGTTGATATCCATTTTTCTCTTGATGGCTCAAGAATAATTTTTGCTTTTATAGCAGATGGAAGAGTCGATTTTAGAGCTCTACTTAAGGATTTAACTTCTCATTTTAGTTGTAATATAAGGTTAAATCAAATAGGAATAAGAGATGAAGCAAAAATGATGGGGGATTGTGGTCATTGTGGCAGAGAACTTTGTTGTAAAAAGATTATTAATAATTTTTCTTCAATAACCTCAGAAATGGCAGAGCTTCAACAAATTTCACACAGAGGCAGTGATAGAATATCTGGAATATGTGGACGTTTAATGTGTTGTTTGAGCTTTGAGCAAAAAACTTATGAAGAATTATTAAAAAATTTACCGGAAATAGGAAAAAAGGTTAGTGTAGATGGACGGAGAGGCAAGGTAATAGGTCATAATATAATAAAACAGAGTGTAGATGTTTGTTTTAAGGTTGAAAATGGCGGAAATAATATAATTGAAGAAATTGATATAAACCGTAATAAAAAATAAAATCAGTTTTAAGATAAAAAAAATACTACCTACTTAAGAGTAGGTAGTATTTTTTTAACTATTATTTTACTTTTAGAGTAATATCATTTTTTTGATTAAGGTCAATCGTAATTTTGTTTCCTTCTTTAATCTTGCCATTAATAATATCAAGAGACAATTCATCTAAAAGCATATTCTGAATTATTCGCTTTAAAGGTCTGGCTCCAAAAGTAGTATCAAAACCCTTTTCAGCTAGCATTTTTTTAACCCTATTATTTATTTTTAGAGAAATATCTTTATTTTTAAGCCTGTTTTGAACTTTATTTAATTCTATATCAACTATTTTAGTCAAAGTCTCCTTGCTTAGACTTTTAAATAAAACTATCTCGTCAATACGATTTAAGAATTCAAGCTTAAAATGTTCTCTTAATATTTTATTTATTTCTTCTTTCATTTTACCTTGCCTTGTCTCTACTTTTTCTTTTTCAGTTTCGTCACCATCAAATCCAATAGAGTATTGTTTTATTATTTCATTTCCTAGATTTGAGGTCATTATTATAATAGTATTCTTAAAATTAATAAGACGCCCCTTGGAATCAGTTAATCTTCCATCATCTAAAATTTGTAATAAAATATTAAATACTTCTGGATGAGCTTTTTCAATTTCATCAAATAATACCACACTATACGGGCGACGACGTATTTTTTCTGTTAATTGACCAGCTTCATCATGTCCGATGTATCCAGGAGGAGATCCTATTATTTTAGCTATGCTATGCTTTTCCATAAATTCACTCATATCAAGCCTAACTAAAGAATTCTCATCATCAAACATAAAATCTGCTAAAACTTTGGCTAACTCGGTTTTGCCAACACCAGTTGGACCTACAAATAAAAATGATCCAATTGGCCTCTTTTCTTCGTTTATACCAGCTCGAGAACGTCTAATAGCGTTTGAAACAGATTTTATAGCTTCTTCTTGACCAACCACCTTTTTATTTAATTCCTCCTCAGCTTTATTTAATTTTCTTGTTTCAATTTCAAGCATTTTCGAAATTGGAATTCCAGTCCAACTTGAAATTGCTTTAGCGATATCTTCTTCATCTATTTCTTCTTTTAATATATTTTGCCCCTTCTTTTGAATATTTTCCAGCTCTTTTTCATAGTTTTTAACCTTCTTATTTAATTCTGGAATTTTTCCATATCTTATTTCAGCAACTTTTACCAAATCATCTCCACGACTTTCTATTATTTCAGATTCTGATTTAAGTTCGTCTATTCTTCTTTTTGATTCCCTTATTTTGGAAATAATATTCTTTTCATTTTGCCAATGCAATTTTAATTGATTGGCTCTTTCTCTTAATCCTTCTAGTTTTTTATTCACTTGGTTTAATTTCTTTGAGTCTTTATTTTTCAAGCTAGCTCTATTTATTTCAAGTTTTATTATCTCATGTTTTAAATCATCTATTTCTTTAGGAGTAGAATCTACTTCCATTCTAAGGGCAGAGGCAGCTTCATCCATTAGGTCAACTGCCTTGTCAGGTAAAAATCTATCATTAATATAACGTTCCGACAATCTAACGGCCGCAATTATTGATTCGTCTGTTATCCTAATGCCATGATGAACTTCATATTTTTCTTTTATGCCTCGTAATATATTTATGGCATCTTCCGTGGTGGGTTCAACTATTTGGATCGGTTGAAATCTTCTTTCTAGAGCGGTGTCTTTTTCAATATATTTTTGATACTCTTTTGTAGTGGTTGCACCAATGGTTCTAAGCTTTCCCCTCGCCAAGGCTGGTTTAAGCATATTGGAAGCATCCATAGCCCCTTCAGAGGCCCCCGTACCAACTAGAGTATGTAGTTCGTCTATAAAAAGGATAATCTCACCCTTTTTAGCTTCAATTTCCTTGATAACAGCTTTGAGTCTGTCTTCAAATTCTCCTCTAAATTTAGCTCCGGCAACAAGCGATCCTAAATCTAAACCTAGTATGCGCCTATTATTTAAATTTTCAGGAACATCTCTGGCGATTATTCTTTGAGCCAAACCTTCTACAATAGCAGTTTTTCCAGTTCCAGCCTCTCCGATTAAAACTGGGTTGTTTTTAGTTCTTCTTAAAAGTACTTGCATTATTCTTTTGATTTCATTATCTCTACCTATAACTGGGTCTAATTTTTTCTTTCTAGCTAAATCGGTAAAATCTATGGTATATTTTTCTAATATTTTAAATTTTGATTCTGGATTTGGATCAGTTATGGGATTTGGTCCTCTTAAGTCTTTTAGGCTTTTTAAAACCTGCATGTATTTAACTCCAGCATCAACTAGAATACTTTGAGCCTTTGATTTAATCTTAATTAAAGATAAAAGGATATGTTCATTTGAAATGTATTCATCGCTCATATTCTCAGCTTCCTTTTTTGCTCTTTCCAATATCATGGCAACCTCACTGGTTCCTTGAACCGCTTGAACATTGTCTCGATTTAAATCATTAAAACCAGAAGCTTCCTTTGGAATTTCATTAATTCTCAGTTTAACTTTTTTCTCAATTTCATCCGGATTTATTTTTATTTTTTCTAAAATCGGTTTTATCAAACTATCTCTTTGTTGCAACATGGCTATTAATAAATGCAGGGCTTCTATGTTGTGTTGTCCGTTTTCTTGAGCAATAATTTGAGAATTAATTATTGTTTCCTGAGCTTTATTTGTAAATCTATTAAACATATTTATATAAAATTAATTACTTATAATTTATTTATTTTAGCACTCTGATGTTTTAAGTGCTAACATTATATATTTAAATCATAATACAATAAGTAGGGCATGTCAATAGTTTAAAAGGGTCGTTTTTTAGACAAAATCCTTGTTTTTAAAGTCTATCTTTATTATAATAAAAACAATGAATACAAATAAAATAAATATTTTAGGTCTAAACATAAATAGATTAAATAAAGGGCAAATTTTAGATAAGATAAATGAGTTTTTAAAAAGTAGGGAAGCGCATTACATTGTTACTCCTAATCCGGAAATAATACTAAGGGCATTGGATGATGAGGAGCTTTTTTATATAATCAACCAAGCTAATTTATCTATACCGGATGGAATTGGAATTAAGTTCGCCTCGTTTTTTTTGGGTGAAAAAATTAATAGGGTAACTGGTTCAGACTTAACCCTAGATATATTAAAGTTAGCGGAAAATAAAAGTTTAAAAGTAGCTATACTTAATTTACAAGACGGACTTTCAAGTAATGAAGAAATTTATAAATGCGTAAAAAATAAATACAGTAAAATTAATTTAGAAATTTTTAACGAAAAAGAAGGTAACTATACAATGACTCATATTTCTAAATTTAAACCAGATATTTTATTTGTAGCTACTGGCTTTCCTTATCAGGAAAAATTTATTTTTAAAAATTATAAAAAAATACCGAATTTAAAACTAGCGATAGGAGTGGGAGGAAGTTTCGATTTTATTACTAAAAAGATAAAAAGGGCCCCAAAGATAATGAGAGTTCTGGGCCTGGAATGGCTCTGGCGTCTTTCCAGGCAACCCAAAAGAATAAAAAGAATTTTTAGGGCAGTAATTGTTTTTCCTTATAAATTTATTATTTGGAGATTCTTTATGCCTTTTTTCTATAGGCCTAATGTGGTCTGCCTGCTTTACAGAGAAATAGAAGGAAAATACAATATCTTTTTAGTAGAAAGAGGCGATGAAGAAAATCATTGGCAACTGCCTCAGGGAGGAAGAGACGGAGAGTCTCTATTAAAAGCGGGGGGAAGGGAATTAAATGAAGAAATAGGTTCAGATAAATTCAAATTTGTGGTTATAATAAAAAATATTCACAAATATAAATTTAATAAAAAAATAGGTAAATATAAAACAAATCGCCACCTTGGATACAAAGGACAAAAACAAGGACTTTTTATAGCTAAATTTTTAGGGAAAGACGAAGATATAAAAATTAATTTTTATGATCACAGAGCCTGGAAGTGGATCAATTGGGTTGATTTAGATAAAATAGTTCACCCACACAGGCAGGAAGCTATGAAAAAAGCTAAAAAATATTTTGAAAAAGAAATTATTAATAAAAGAATTTAAAAATATGAATAAAAAAATTAGAACACGTTTTGCGCCATCTCCAACCGGATATCTACATATTGGGGGGTTAAGAACTGCTCTTTATAGTTATTTGATTGCTAAGAAATTAAAAGGAGAAGTTATTTTGAGAATTGAAGACACGGATAAAGCACGGGAAGTGGATGGGGCAGGTGAAAAATTAATTGAAATTTTAAATTGGTCAGGAATTTATTTCGACGAAGGACCGCATAAAGTAGGGGATTATGGGCCCTATATTCAAAGTGAACGTTTGGAAATATACCAAAAAAACATTGACAATCTTTTAGAAAAAGATGGAGCTTATCACTGTTTTTGCACCTCTGAAAGATTGGAGGAAATGCGCACTAGACAAACAGAAAACAAAGAAGCTCCTCGTTATGACGGCAAATGTAGAGAACTTAGTAAAGGAGAGATACAAAAAAAGCTAGATAATAAAGAAAAGTTTGTGATTAGGCAAGCATTACCAAAAGATGGGGAAATTGTAGTAAAAGACGTCTTAAGAGGTGAAATAAAATTTGCTGCCAAAGACTTGGATGATCATGTTTTAATTAAATCAAATGGTATCCCTACTTATCAATTTGCGTCAGTAGTGGACGACCATCTCATGGAGATTACACACGTGATCAGGGGGGAAGAGTGGATTTCGTCTTTTCCTAAAAACATTCTTCTATATCAAGCCTTTGGCTGGGAAGAGCCTAACTTTATACATCTACCTCTAATTTTAAACAAAGAGGGTGGAAAATTAAGTAAAAGACATAACGATGTAGCAGTGGAAAATTATCGCAACGCCGGTTATTTGCCAGAGGCCTTACTTAACTTTGTTGTACTCCTAGGTTGGCACCCAAAAGAAGATGAGGAGATTTTAACTATGGAGGAAATAATTGAAAAAATTGAAATTAAAGATTTAAAAATAAGTCCAGCTGTTTTTGATACTGAGAAACTGGATTATTTTAACGGTTATTATATAAGGGAGATGAAAGTAACAGATTTAGCTAAAAAATGTAAACCTTACTTAAAGGAATTATTGGAAAAAGCAGAGGACCCTTCTAAAAAGGAGGACAAATATATAGAAAAAGTTGTCTTGGTTGGACAGGAAAGATTAAAAAAATTAGAAGACATAAAAGATGTTAGCCATTTCTTTTTTAATGAGAGTCTTGATTATGATGAAAATTTATTAATCTGGAAAAAATTAAGCCTAGAAGAAGCAAGGGAAAATTTGGGTAATCTTCATGAATTTTTGAAAGATATTAAAGAAAATGATTGGGAAACTAAAATTCTGGAAGAAAAAATTATTACTTATATAAAAGAAAAGGAGGCTAAGGTGGGGGATTATCTTTGGCCAATGCGCGTCGCTTTAACTGGTGAAGAAAAGAGCCCTGGACCTTTTGAGGTAGCCTGGGTACTTGGCAAAAAAGCAAGTCTGAAAAGAATTGAAAAAGCTATAAAATAAAAATTTATTAAAAAATTGACATGAGTATTGCTTCTATATTATAATAATTTCAAACTTTTAAACTAAAAAGGAGGGGATAATGAACACGGTTCTTTCAAATGAAAAAATGCGTGATAGGTTATTTATGGCCTCCTCTTATCTTCGAGTTATTGATGATAATGAGGTCCTGTTGCGAGGTAATCTAAACCCGTATTGTAGGGTTGCTAAGGAAGTAAATGAAAAAGATATTATGAAGAGCCCAAGGGTTCACAAAAAATTATACCATGCTATGCGTATTGTGTTTCTTGGACACCCATAAAAAACCTTTCTTAATAACCTAAATCTTCTAAACTACCGCCAATATATCTTAAAGATTGAGGCGGTTTTATTTTACTCAAATTTTAAAAAATGTTATAATTTTTAAATAAGATTTATTAAAAAAATAATGCTTAATTTTTATTTTCTAAATTCAACTCTTAAAATTTTTAAAGAAATAATATATTTCCCTGTTTGGTGGTATTCAAGAGGGGCTTGGACTTTTTTGCTTAAAATAGTGGAATTTTTATCTTCAAGAGAGAAAGGCCTAGCTTTGGGAGTTTGGATAGAAAACATTTTAGTTCCCATGTATGGTCAGCGTGATATTGTTAGTAGGTTTATCAGTTTTTTCATGCGTGTTTTTCAAATAATTTTTAGAGGTATAATAATGATTTTTTGGTTTTTAGTCTGTTTGATTGTCTTTTTATTTTATTTAATTATTCCAGTTTTAACTATATATCAAATTATATTTCAGATATTTTAAAAAATGAAAGATAAAAAAAAGGAGATAGAACAATTTATAACCTGCCCTAAATGCGGAGGTACTGGCCGAGGAAAAATTAACTTTAACTGTTTTGAATGTGGTGGCATGGGCTACGGCATATTTTTTGGTAATTATTTTATTTATTGGAATTATTCAATTGATCAAGCTGATATATTGTGGAGGAGATTAATAAAGAAAATACTTAAAATGTTAAGTTATTTAAGTATTTTCATTTCCTTGGTCGGAGTTCTTTCTTTGAGTTTTTGGGTATGGAACTATAATACTCAAAACATGGAAGATTATCTTTTTTTCTGGCAACATAAAAACGTCTTAATATTATCTTTTTGGATAGGTATTATTTCTTTTTTATTTTTTATTTACAGAGCCCAACGCCAAAAAGAGGAAAAAGATAAAATAGAAAAATTAAAAACTAGTATCACTGCTCTACCCAATAACTGGAAAGAGTTAAAGGGTTATGGAAGAAAATATAATGTACTCGAATCTCTATCAGAAGAATCTTTAAATATAGTTGAAAATTCTTTTCTATTAGCTAAAAAACAGGGTCACAATGAGGTTAATAATTTGCATTTATTTTATTCACTTCTTGATAATAGCGATATCAGGGCCATGTTTATTAGATTAAATATTGATTTAATTAGTTTGAGAAAAAAAATAGATAAACAACTATCTAAAATAGAATTATTAAAAGTAGGTTTTAGAGATTTTTCTCAAAGTTATAAAAAAACACTTATTGAAAGTTTTATAGAGGCGTATTCAAATAAGCGAATTAGTCTAGAGCCTGTTAATATAATCAGTTATTGTATAGCCAATAATGAAATATTAACTGAAATATTGTGGGACTTTGATGTAAATCAAGATAAAATAATGAATGTGAAGGCTTGGTTTAGAACTGACGAGAGAATAAGAGGAAATCTTAAATTATTTAGAAAGATGGCTCGTTATAAACCAAAGAGGGCTATGGATAGGGCATATACGGCCATGGCCACTCCAAATTTAAATAAAATTTCTTATGACTTAACTTTGGCTGCTAAATGGGGGAGACTAGGAATATGTGTGGCGAGAGATAGGGAAATTAAAAACATTCTTGATTTCTTAAAGTCAAAAAATAATAGCGCTATATTATCAGGTCCTCCTGGGGTCGGAAAAAAAACAATAATACACGGGATAGCCAGGGCAATGGTTAGGGAGGACGTGCCTGAATTTTTAAAAGATAAGAGATTATTAGAACTTGATGCCTCAAGATTAATTAGTGGAGCTGATGCTTCTTTGGCCGAACAAAGAATGCTTGTTATATTGGACGAAATAAACAGGGCTGGAAATGTTGTTCTTTACATAGAAAATATAAATCAATTAATTGGTATATCTTCAGGTAAAGATGGCAGCATGGATCTTTCTGAGGTCTTATCAGGCGCCTTAGAAAAACAAGCTTTGTATTGTCTAGCTACTACCGATGATGAAAGTTATAATAAATATGTTGAAAATAGCAGTCTAGGAAGAGCTATGAGTAGATTTAAAATTGAGGAACCGCGAGGAAACCAAGCTATTCAAATAATAGAAAGTAAAGTCGGAAAATTAGAATATAAATACAATGTTTTTTTTACTTACAATTCACTAGATAGGGCTGTTAAATTCTCAGATAGATATATCCATAATAGTTACTTACCAGAAAAAGCCATAGATATACTTGAGAAAACAGCAATTAGGGTATCAAAGACAGCTAAAAGTAAAAAACAGTTATTAATGTGCGGGCAGGCAGATGTTGCCGAAACAGTTAAGGAAATAACTCAGATACCGGTTGATGAGGTTGATGAAGATGAGGGTGAAAAATTAATGAACCTTGAAAAAGAAATACATAAATACATGGTAAACCAAAATGAGGCAGTTGATATGGTTGCTAACAGTTTAAGGAGGGCTAGAACAAATATGAGGGAAAGTAAACGAACTATTGCTAACTTCTTATTCTTGGGTCCTACTGGAGTAGGAAAAACAGAGTTGGCAAAGACTGTAGCCAGAGTTTATTTTGGAAGAAAAGATTGCTTAATTAGAGTTGACATGAGTGAATATCAGCATGTTGACAGTGTTACTAAGATGATAGGGGACGGAACGAGACCAGGTTATTTAACCGAAGCTGTTAGAAAAAACCCTTTTTCTTTAGTCTTGCTTGATGAATTTGAAAAAGCCCATCCTAAAATATTAAACTTATTTTTACAAGTTACTGATGATGGGAGATTAACTGATGGCAATGGCAGAACCATTGACTTTACTAATTGTGTCATAATTGCCACATCGAATATAGCCTCTGACTTTATAAGAAAAAAAATAGCGGCTGGATGGAGAGCTGAAGAGGTTAAAAATAAAGTTATTGAAGATAAGTTAAGTGAACAAATGAGACCTGAATTAATAAATAGGTTTGATGGAGTTATAATTTTTAAACCACTGAGTATAAATAATGTTGTAGAAATAACTAAATTACTTTTGAAAAAAACAGAAGAAATGCTTGAAAATAAAGGAATATATTTCGAAGCCTACGAAAATGGGATAAAACAACTTGCCAGAGAGGGTTATGATGTGGAATTTGGGGCAAGACCGCTCAAAAGACTTCTTCAAAAAAGAGTAAACAATGTAATCGCTAAAAAGATATTATCAGGAAAAATTAAAAGAAGAGATAAAATAATAATAAACAACGAAGCTAGAATCGTTGTTGCCAAGGGTAAAGAATTATAGTATGTCTTTATTTTATTATTTTACAATTTTTATAGGCACTTTACTTTTAAGTGTTTTTTTTACTCTGTTGGTTAAAAAATTAGCTTATCGCTTTAATGTTTTAGATTATCCAGATCCCAAAAGAAAAATACATAAAAAAAAGACACCTTTATTAGGCGGAGTGGCAATATTTTTTAGTTTTTTTATCGTACTCTTTTTTGTTAAAGATGTGCTTATTTCAGGTAACTTAAATTATATTCATTGGATTAGTTTTTTTATAGGAGCCTGCTTTTTAATGTTTGGAGGATTTCTGGATGATAAATACAACTTAAAACCAATTAATCAAATTATATGGCCAGTACTGGCCATATTGAGCATAATAATAGGTGGTATTGGAATTGAAAAAATTACTAACCCGCTTGGTGGTTATGTTCTTTTTAATAATTTAAGTTTGTCAATTTTTAGTTGGAATGGAAATATTTTTGAAATAATTTTCTGGACCGATTTATTCACTTTTGCTTGGTTAATATTAATGATGTATACAACCAAACTTCTAGATGGAGTAGATGGGTTAGTTACAGGAGTGAGTTTTATCGGGGGTCTTGTAATCTTTTTATTCACCATAACAACTAAATATTACCAACCCGATATTGGGCTTGCAGCCCTTATTTTCACCTCTGCTTGCCTAGGTTTTCTAATTTTTAATACCTACCCGGCTAAAATATTTCTAGGCGAAGGAGGCTCTCTCTTATTGGGCTACATTCTGGGAGTACTGGCTATAATCTCAGGGGGT
>CAZJRJ010000006.1:0-17249 GCA_964548635.1 uncultured Gammaproteobacteria bacterium
GATATTAAAACATAAATTAAATTACTTAAAAAATCTAACCAAGAGATTAATAATATATCATTTCTTAGGAGTGTTTTTATTAAAAAATAAAGGTAAAAAAAAACTCCAAAAAATAAGCCAATAAAAGCATAGACAATACCTAAAATATTAGCAAAGCTAAATTTATTTATTTTTTTAATTTCTTTAAGCATTATTTAAAAATTTCTAATACGTGCTTCGTATTTTTCTTCTAATCTTTTAATTAATTCATTTTGTATATCCTCCACTTCACCTGCCTTAAGAGTCCTCTCAGATGATTGATAGGTAATGTGGAAAGCTAAATTTTTCTTATTCTTCTCCAACTTATCTCCTTGATAAACATCAAAAAGATCTACTTTAGTTATCAATTCGCTAAAATCACTTATCTCATATTTTATATCATTATATAATATTTTATTATCTACCACAAAGGCTAAATCACGTTCTAGGGCAGGATATTTTCCTTCTGCCCTATATTTTTTTTCTCCTCTTATCTTTATCAAATTAAAAAGGTCGAGAAATCCTATTTCACAAACCGCTACTTTCTTTTTTATACCCAAATTCTTTAAAACTTTATCATCAACCTGACAAACAAAGCCAATTTCTTTCTCTCCAACTCTCATATTGGCACATATTCCTTCTTGGCCCCAAGGTAAGACAAACTCACCTGGCACAAACTCAACTCTTAAATCAAACCTGTCTAACAAAGATTTGACCTTGCCTTTTACTTTTCTAAAAACATCATCCTTGTTACTAGCTTCAATTATTCCTATTCGCCTTTCTTGGTATGGTAAACTTTCATTTCCCTTATCATCTTTATTAATATTTCCAGGAAGATCTATAAAAACCATTCCTATTTCAAATAAAGAAATATTATCAAAACTAGCTTGATTTAATTTTACATTATCAAATAAATTAGTACTTAAATTCTGTTTTAAAAGAGAGTAATTTTCAGATATAGAATTGGCTAATTTAATATAAGAAGAAGAATCAATATTCATCTTCTTTAATTTTTCTTCGCTTGTAAAAACATAATTATAGCTCTCTGACAAACCCAAACTAAGAAACAAGATATTCTTTATATCTTTTTCTAAAGCTCTTTCAGGATTAATTTCTGGCGCCCCTAGCTCAACAGAAGGCATGGAAGCTTCAATATTATCATATCCCACAATTCTTCCGATCTCCTCCAATAAATCCTCTTTAATAGAAACATCTTTTGTAGCCCTCCAAGTAGGTACTTTTACTTCTAAAATATTTTTATCTTCCTTTTGTGTAATTTCAAAACCTAATTTTTCTAAAATATTTATTATTTTTTTAGAATCAATTTTCTCACCCAATCTTTTTTGAACCCAATCTATTTCTAAGTAAATTAGCCCTATATCAAAACCAAAATTTATTTTATTATCAGCTTTTAGGTCAATTGCCTTGCTTGAAATTTTAGCTTTGGGACAAATTTCTTTAATTAAATCCCAGGCTCTTCTTATAGCCAAGCTACATAAATTTGGATCTAATGATTTCTCGAAACGCATAGATGACTCAGTCCTAATGCCTAATCTTTGCGAAGTCTTTCTTATTCCTACTCCTTCAAAATTAGCAGATTCTAAAATAATATTTTTAGTCTCTGGGTTTATTTCACTACTAGCACCACCCATGACTCCAGCTACTGCTATAGCCCTCTCCCTGTCAGCTATCACAAGCATCTCGTCGTCAAGCTTTCTTTCCTCTCCATCTAAGGTAATAATCTTCTCGCCTTTTTGAGCTTTTCTAACTATTATTTCCTCTACTAAACCTGAGTCAAAAGCATGCATAGGTTGTCCGCATTCAATCATTACATAATTAGTAATATCTACTATATTATTTATAGGTCTTACTCCCACTGCACTTAATCTATCTTGCATCCATTTAGGAGAAGCACTTATCTCAATCCCTTCTACTCCTAAAGCCATATAGCGAGGGCAAAGATCATTATTGTCAACTTTAACTTTCAAATCCTTTAAAGAATCATCTCTCTCAAGGATTTCATAATTACTAACTTTATTAAATTTTTTACTTAAACTAGAATCTAAAAAAATTGCTATTTCTCGAGCTATACCAATATGGCTCAAGAGGTCAGGACGATTAGTTAAAGATTTGTTATCAACCTCAAAAACCGTATCATTTAACTTTAAATATTCTGCTAAATTCTGTCCTTTTTTCGCCTTCTTATCTAAAATAATTATTTCATCATGATCGCTACCCAATCCCAATTCATCTTCAGCACAAAGCATTCCCTCCGAAACCTCTCCTCTAATCTTCCCTTCATTTATTTCTATACCGTTTGGCAAAAAAGCTCCAGGCAAAGCAACTGGAACCATCTGTCCTATCTCTATATTTCTAGCGCCACAAACAATATTCAAATTATCCCTATCTCCAACATCAACTTTGGTTACTTGTAGTTTGTCAGCATTAGAATGAGCTTAATTTCTACGATTTTGCCAATAACAACATTTCTAAATTTCTCAAGTTGATCTTCAACTTCCTCAATTTCAACTGTATGTAAAGTCAGCCTTTTGCCCAATTCTAAGGCATTAATTTTTTTAGGTATTTCTACAAAATCTTTTAACCAATTTAATGATAACAACATATTTTTTATTTTAAATTATACATCAGAGGGTACGTCTATAAATTTTACCTCTATTTTAAATTTATTTTTTATTAAATCTCCTAAATTTTTTACTCCGAAAACTTCTGTATTATAATGACCAGCATTTATAAAATTAATCTCATCTTCTTCCACTGCTCTTACTATTTCTTCTCTAACATCACCACAAATATAAAGATCAGCTCCTAATTCTTTAGCTAATTTGTATTCTGGGGATGCTCCTCCTGAAATTACCCCTACCCTTTTTATCATCTTAGGACCAGCTAAAATCGTATAAGGTTTTGTATTAATATTTTTTTTAACTAAATCTAAAAATTTGTTAATATCTGTCTTTTTTTCCAGATCTCCTATAAAACCGACATAAAATGGTTTTATATTTTTAATTCCTAGCAACTTGCATATACTAGCGTTGTTTCCTATAGTCTTATGAGCATCAAGGGGAAGATGAAAACCAGCCAAACTAATATTGTTTTCTAGTAATAGCTTTAACCTATTTTTTAAAGTACCCGTTATTCGAGGAGGCTTTCCTAATTGATTAGAAAACATGCCATGATGCACTATTATCATCTGAGCTTTTTCCCTTACAGCTTCTTTAATTAATTTCTGAGACAAGCTAACTCCTGTTATAATTTTTTTAACATTCAAATCACCCTCCACTTGCAAACCATTAACACAATAATCTTCAAAATCTTTAACTTTTAAATAATCTTCACAAAATTTTATAACTTTATTTCTATTTATCATATTTTTAAAATTGACTTAAAAATTTTAAATTATTACTTTGAAAAAGCCTAATATCAGCAATACCAAACTTCATCATAGCCAACCTATCCCAACCAAACCCAAAAGCAAAACCAGAATATTTATCAGGATCTATATTACCAGCTCTAAGGACATTGGGATGTACCATGCCAGCGCCTCCCATTTCTAACCAACCAGTATTTTTACAGCTAGAACAACCTTTGCCACCGCAAATAGTACAACTCATGTCAACTTCTAAACCAGGTTCCACAAAAGGAAAAAAACCAGGCCTAATTCTTATGGTTACATCTTTTTCAAATATTTTAGAGAGCATTTCACCTACAACCGCCTTTAGATTAGCGACCGAAATATTTTCATCTATAAACAAACACTCTATCTGAAAAAAACTATGTTCGTGACAAGCATCAACTGCCTCATTTCTAAAAGCCCTACCCGGAACAACTCCGCGAAAGGGAGCTCCATATTTTTGCATAGCCCTCACCTGAACCGGTGAAGTATGAGTTCTCATAACCAAATCATATTCACCCTCTTCGTTCTTCTTGTCAATATAAAAAGTATCTTGCATATCTCGGGCTGGATGATTTTTAGGAATATTTAAAGCTTCAAAACAATAATAATCACTCTCTAGTTCAGGACCGTCCAAAATCATAAAACCCATAGAAATAAAAAGCTCTTCTAGTTCATTTTGAACTATAGTGAGAGGATTAAGATGTCCTATTTCCGTCTTTGGACCAGGCAAGCTCACATCAATATCTTTTGAAGAAAAACGACCTATTATCTCTTCCCTTTTTTCCTCAATCTGATTTTTTATCTCTCCCTTTATCTGATTGGCCAACTTACCCATCTGTCTCTTCTGCTCTTCTCCTAAATTTTTTAAATTTCTAAGTATTTTAGTCAACTCACCTTTTCGCCCTAGATATTTAGTTTCCAAATTATTAATATCAATCTCTTTTCTTATTTTTTTTATCCTATCTATTACCTCTTCTTTAATTTTTTGCAATTCATTGTTCATAATATATAAGTTAAATATTTTTTATTCTACTACGATTATAATTAAGCCAAAAGAATTCTAATAAGATTAGTCCTCCTGCTAAAAAAAACAAATTCACCCAAGTTAAGAGCTCTTGTGATTGGAGCCAAAAAATTGCTACAACTAAAAAAGCAAAAAGAAAAGATTGTCTGAAGGCGGTTTTAACCGAATGAAAAACCAAATCTTTTTTTAAAACAACAAATCTAATTAAAAAACCTAAAACTGCAAAAGATCCACTTAGAGCAAAAAATAAACAAATATAAAAAAGTAAAAGTCCAATCCAATTAGTAAGATAAGGGTCTATTGAAAATAAAACATAGAAAAAAGCCCCCCAACATAAAAGAGTACTAAAGCTCATTAATATTAAATAATTTTTTAGAGTCATATATTTTTATTTTTTTAATTCGATAGTTTGAGTTGGGAAGGCCATATCAATTTTTTCTTTTTCAAATTTGCGAGCAATATCTAGATTTATTTTCTGTCTAATATCCATATATTCTGCGTAGTCAGGAGAATCTACATTGAAAACTACTTCAAAAATAAGACTAAAATCTCCAAATTCTCTAAAATGAATTCTTTCAATTCTATTTTTTTCATTTTTCTCAATAATTTCCTTTAAAAATTCTGGAATTTTTTCTAAAAGATCGGGCTTAATACCATAGACAACTCCTATATCAAACACTATTCTTCTAGAATTCATTTTACCAAAATTTCTAATCTGAGAATTAGTTAACTCACTATTAGAAACCACTAATTCTTCGCCTTGTAATAAAATAATTCTAGTACTTTTAATTCCAACTTTTTCTACGGTTCCATAATTTTCTCCCAACACTATAAAATCACCAACCTTAAAAGGTTTGTCTAATAAAATGGTCAGGGAGCTAAAAAGATCTCCTAATACACTTTGCAAAGCCAGAGCAACTGCTATTCCTCCTATTCCTAATCCGGCTATTAGGGAAGTAACATTATAGCCCATATTTGATAAAATCCAAACAATCGCTCCTACCCAAATAACTATTTTTATAATTGAGCCTCCTAATTTTATAATTCCTCCGCCCTCTTGTTCTCCCTTTTTTTCCACCATCACATTAATTCCATAATCAATTAAACTCTCCGCAAATTTTATTACATAGTAAATTACAGAGATTAAAAAAATGTAATTAATCGTCTTATCAAGAATTAAATTAAGATTTATATAAAGAGATCCTGCATAAAGGGCTATTATTACATAAAAGGGCCAATGAATTTTATTTATCGCGCCAATAACAATATCATCAATCTGAGTTTTTGTTTTTTCACTTATAGCTTTTAGCTTTAATACTGCAATAGATTTAAAAATTTTTAAACCTATTAAGACGGCCAAAAATATAACTGCTGACCAAAACCAACTCTCTAAGGGATTACCTAAAAAAGATATAGAGTTTTGAAAATAACTTTGAAACATACTTTTTTATTTTATATTTATAAATTTTTTATTTTATTCTTTAATTTTTCAACCTCGTCCGTTGACGCTTTTAATGTCTCTTCCGCTTTGCCTACAACTTCTCTAGGAGCTTTGTCTGTAAAACCTTTATTTTTCAATTTCTTTTCTGAAATATTTATAGCATTATTAAGCCTATCTATTTCCTTGTTTATTCTTTCTTTCTCTTTGTCTTTATCAATAGCTCCTATTAAATAAATTTCTACACCATCTACGAGTAAATAAATAGCGTCATTAATTTCTTCTCCTTTTTTCCTAACTTCAATCTTTTCTATTCCAGTTTTTAATTTTTTAATCAAGTGAAACTGGCCTTCAATTAAATCTTTCTTATCTCCTGCATAAATAACCGCTTCTATTTTCCTCCCCACTTCAATATTGTTTTCTGATCTGGCGTTTCTAATTTCGCTAATAATATTTTTAATTATTTCAAAATCCTTTTTATCACACGAACCAGTTAAGCTTTGATATCTCATTTTATCGGGCCAATTAGAAATAATTAATTTTTCTTCTATTCCTATTTCCTCCCAAATCACCTCTGTTACAAACGGAATAAAAGGATGCCACATTTTTAGTAAATCTCTTAACAGAGCATAAAGCACAAATCCCTTATGCTCGCTCTTCTCAAATTTACTTACCTCTAAATACCAATCAGCAAAATCATTCCAAGTAAACTCTCTTAACTTCTCGCCAGCCTGAGAAAATTTATATCTCTCCAGGTCCTTGGTTACCTCACTAATAAAATTATTCATCTTTTCTATAATCCAAACATCTGCCTTGCTTAAATTGTCATAAAATTCTTTCAAATTAGTTATTTTTACGTCCTCATAATCATAACTAGTCAATATATATCTACTAATGTTCCATAATTTATTAACAAAATTCCTAAAACTGGCTACTTTTTCTTCGCTTAATTTTAAATCATGTCCTGGACTTGAACCTATAATTAAGGAAAGTCTGGTAGCATCAGCTCCAAATTTTTCAATAGTATCTAGAGGGTCAATAACGTTTCCTTTTGATTTACTCATCTTTTTTCCTTTATCGTCCAAAACTAAACCATGCAAATAAACATCTTGAAAAGGTATGTCTCCCAAAGCATAGGTGGTCATTACAATCATTCGAGCAATCCAGAAAAATAATATATCATAACCCGTTTCTAAAACTACGGTGGGGTGAAAATTCCTAAAATCTTCACTATCTATAACTAATTTATTGTCTTTAATGCTAATCTGATCAACTGAGTCGGCTAAAGTAGAGAAAGTCCAAAGCCCGGACGAAAACCAAGTATCTAGGGTATCCTCATCCTGAACCCAACCATCTCCTTCGGGTGCCTCAACACCTACATAAATTTCATCACCCCTATACCAAACTGGTATTTGATGACCAAATAAAATCTGTCTAGAAATACACCAATCTCTAAGGTTGTCCATCCAATGAAAATAGTTTTTTTCAAACCTCTCGGGAAATATATTTATTTTTTCTCTTCCAAAAACTCCACTTCTTACTGCCTCATTAGAAAGCTCTTTAATACTTTTACCATATTTAGAAATATTTTTATTAACATTAAGAAACCACTGCAAGCTTGGCAAAGGTTCTATAGCAGTGTCGCACCTATAACAAATAGATAAATTATTACCCACATCTTCCTCTTTTTCCATTAAATCCTGGCCCTTTAATTTTTTAACAATTAACTCTCTTGCCTCTTTTACTGAAAGTTTAGAAAAATCACCAAAACTTTTCTTCACCATTCCTTTCTCATCAATAACCTTAATAATTTTTAAATCATTTTCTAGAGCCATGTCCCAATCGGCCACTGAATGAGCCGGAGTAACCCCTAGAGCACCAGTTCCAAATTCCATATCAACATTCCTATCAGCTATAACTTTTAAATTTAATTCTATTCCTAAAAAATCAATCTTGTATTCTTCTCCAATATATTTTTTATAGCGACTGTCCTTAGGATTAACTGCTACTGCGGTATCGCCAAGTTTAGTTTCTGGGCGAGTTGTGGCAATGGAAAAAGGAAAATATTTACTATATTTAAAAGTATATAATTTTGTATTTTGATCTTTGTATTCCACCTCATCATCAGATAGGGTTGACTGACAGTGAGGACACCAATTAACAATTCTCTCTCCTCTATAAATCAAACCGTCTTCATACATCATTTTAAAAACACTCCTAACTATTTTGGTTCTAACTTTATCTAGAGTGTAGGCTTCTCTGCTCCAATCACAAGAGCTCCCCATTTTTCTTATTTGATTAACTATAGTGTCATGGGAATCGCTGGCAAATTCTTCAACTCTTTTTAAAAATTCTTTTTTGCCTAAATCGTGTCTATTTTTACCTTCACTATTTATTATTTTATCTACTTTTGCCTGAGTGGCTATAGCGGCGTGATCAGTTCCGGGAACCCACAGAGTCCTAAAACCTCTCATTCTATAAAAACGAATTAAAATATCCTCATAGGCAAGCATGGAGGCATGCCCTAGGTGTAGGGTCCCAGTTACATTGGGCGGAGGCATTACAATAGAATAAGAAGAAGAATTTTTTTCTAAATTTAAATTATCAGGATTAAAATAACCTGATTTTTTAAATTTTTTTTCTTCTTTGTTTTTTTTTTCCTCTTCCCACTCAGAATATATTCTTTTTTCATATTTTTTCGGCAAATAAACCTTATCTATATCCAATTTCATAAAAAATAATAAATTAAGCCATATTCGTAAAAATAAGCCTTTTATTAGCACTTAACTATGATTAGCTTAACAAAACTAAGGCCTTTTGGCAAGGTGATTGTTTTCTTGACACTTTACGAAACTTAATATAATATTTTTAAGTTAGACATAAAACTCATATATATTTAAAAAGTACTAAATTAATGAATTCTTAAAAAAGTATGCTTGATAAAAATCAACAAATTATAAATCAAATAAAAAAGGCTAATAAAATATTAATTACTGGCTATATATCTTGGAACGAAGAAGTTCTACTGTCTTCGTTGAGCATGAAATTGATTTTAGAAAAAATAGGGAAAAAATGCGATATAGTGCTTGAAAATGATGATGACAAAAATTATTTAAAGCCACCTCTTGAAATTTTCTCTATATTTAAAGGTTTTGATAAAATAAAAAAAAATCTAGATAATTTATCTGACTTTATTATTTCCCTTAATCTGGAAAATTCTCAAATTGAAAAGGTTAAATATAAAGTCACTGATAAAAATTTAAATTTTTATATAACCCCTTCAAACGGATATTTTTCTGAAAATGATGTTAAAACAAAAAGCTCTCCCTTTAAATATGACTTAATTATCGTATTGGGAACGCCTGATTTAGACTCGCTGGGACAAATTTATGAAAAGGCCACTGATTTTTTCTTTAAAACTCCTATAATTAATATCGACAATCATGCGGCCAATGAGGAATTTGGACAAGTAAATTTAGTAGACTTAAACAAAACCTCAATATCTGAAATTATTTTTGATATTTTTAGCAATTCAGACCAAAACTATTTTAATAACGATGTTTTTGACTGTCTTTTAGCCGGCATTATCTATAAAACCAAAAACTTTAAAACCCCCGTGACTCCTCAAACCCTATCGGCAACCTATAATTTAATTACTCTTGGGGCTGATAAAGAAAAAATAATGAAGGAATTTTACAGATCAAGAGATTTGAATGTTTTTAAGCTTTGGGGGAGAGCATTAAATAATTTAGCCAGGCTAAAAGATAGAAATAACCTAATATGGACCACCCTTTCTGAAAACGACTTCAGTGAAACTGAAACAAAAGAAGGACACTTAAGCAACTTAATTGATGAAATAATAATAAATATACCCGGAATAGACGCTTTAATTGTTTTTTACAAAATCAAAGATGAAAGTAATGTAGTAATATATTCTCAAAGAAATATAAATTTAAATAAATTATTTGAAAGTTATAAACCAAACGGAAATAATAATTTTATCCAAATAAAAACAAAGGAAAGAATTCAAGAAATCAAAGGCAATGTAATAAAAAAATTAAAAGAAGAATTGAAATAAAAATATATTCTAAAAAAAGCTTGAAGTAATAAAAAAATAGTGGTAATTTAATATTAGAGTTTCTTAATAAACTGTTACGATGGTTTATTAATTTTTTAATTAAGGGCATGTAGCTCAGGGGTTAGAGCGCCACGCTTATAACGTGGATGTCGGTGGTTCAATTCCACCCATGCCCACCATTTAAACTTAAAATACAACCCTTCTTTTTTTACTATCTGGACGCGTAGCTCAGTTGGTTAGAGTGCCACGTTGACATCGTGGAGGTCCCTGGTTCAAATCCTGGCGCGTCCACCAAAAACAAATAAAATTAATATTTTACATTACTCTAAAAAATGGTATAATATTTATTGTAAATATTAATTTTAAACTATGTTAGACTTTTTTAAAATAGATAAAAAAATTAAAAAGGACGATGGGGAAGAATCTGAAAAATCCTGGATGGACGAAGAGAACGAAGAAGGACAGTTATCTATAGATGTTTATGAAACAGATAAAGAAATAATCATAGTATCCACTATTGCTGGGGTAAAACCAGAAGATCTTGATATTTCACTTCATAACGATATGTTGACTATAAGGGGAGAAAGAAAAAGAAGCGAAGATGTAAAAGAGGACGACTATCTCTATCAAGAATGTTTCTGGGGTTATTTTTCCAGATCAATAATACTACCAACCGAAGTAGATACAAAAAAAATTGATGCTGTTATGGAAAATGGGGTACTAACGATAAATCTTGAAAAATTAAAAGAAGATAATAATATATCAGTAAAAATAAAATAAATACTAATATGGAGTATATTTTCATAATAAAAACTATAGATAATGAAAAAAAGGAAATTTATCTTGAAGATGAGGAAAAAAAAATAATAAAATGGCCCCTAGACAAGGTGCCAAAGGAGTTAAAAATAGATGATAAGGTTTACTTTAGTATTTCAGAAAAAAAGCAAAAACAAGCTAAGGAAATTCTAAATGAAATTTTAAAAATAGATGAATAAAAATGAAATAAAAATTATTAAATATATAAAATGGCCACTTGTTTTAATGGTCATTTTTTTTATTTTATTAGGCTTATTTAGCGCTTCATATCTTTTTTTCCTAAATAAATATGAAAACAAAATACTTCCAGGAATTAATATCGGTGGAATCAGTATTGGCGGACTAACAATAGTTGAGGCTAAGGAAATTATTGATAAAAAGATAAGTCAGATAGACCAGGAGGGGGTAAGCCTAAAATACCAAGGAGCTGAAATAAACTTAACCCCCCAGATATCTTCTCTTTCAGGGGATATAAGCTATGAGGTAATTAAATTCGATGCTCAATCAAGCGTTAATTCCGCCTATCTTCAGGGAAGAGATAAAAGCTTTTTTGTAAATTTAAGAAACCAATTCAATAATACAATAAAGGGGGGGGGAATTGCTCTTGTAAATACTCTAGACGAAGAGGAAATAAAAAAGATAATTCATAATAATTTTGAACAATTTGAAATACAATCTCAGAACGCCAAGCTTATAATTGCTACTAGCAGTGAAACTGAAAAAATTAATTTCTCTATACAAAAAGAAAAGATGGGAAAAGTAATTGATTATGACAAAGCTCTAGAAGATATTAAAAAAAATATAGACAACTTAAGCTCTAATGATATTTTATTAAAAGATAAGCTTGAATATCCCAGCATTCATCAAAGGGATTGTCTAAATATTGAAAGTCAAATAAATAACATTTTAAAAGAAATTCCTATTAAATTAAAATACCAAGACAGTGCTTGGCAAATAGGAAAAGAAGATATAATTAAATGGTTAGGGCTCAGTAAAAACGAAGAAGTAGTAATAGTTGATTTATCGAGTCAAGATATAAAAAAATTTTTAGAAAAAGAAGTTGCTCCTGAGATAAACAGAGAACCTATTGATGCTCGATTCGACATGGAAAACGATAAAGTTACACAATTTGAATCCAGTCAAGACGGAATAGAAATGGAACTAGACAAAACTTTAGAAAAAATTAAAAATTCTCTTTCTAGCGAAACGGCCACAAAAACGATACCGATAGAAACAAAAGAAATAAAAAGCAAAATCAATATAAATAATATCAATGACCTGGGAATAAAAGAAATAATTGGTACTGGTTATTCTAGTTTTGCAGGATCTCCTTCTAATAGAATTCATAATATAACCATTGGATCACAAAAATTAAATGGCTTACTAATCAAGCCTGGAGAAGAATTTTCCTTGGTTACGTCCCTTGGGGATATAGACGGAGAAAATGGCTACAAAGCCGAACTTGTTATAAAGGGTAATAAAACAGTACCGGAATTTGGAGGAGGGCTATGCCAAGTTGCTACCACCATGTTTAGAACAGCCATTACTACTGGTCTCGAAATAACCGAAAGAAGTAGTCATTCCTATAGAGTTTCCTATTACGAACCAGCCGGAACTGATGCTACTATCTATGTACCAAAACCTGATCTAATGTTTATTAACGACACGCCAAATTACATATTAATACAATACAGAATTGAAGGAAAAGATTTATTTTTTGATTTTTGGGGCACCAATGATAGGCGCAAAGTAACTTCCACCGATCCTGTTATATACAATATAACTAGTCCAGCACCAACTAAAATCATTGAAACAACTGACCTAGCGCCTGGAGAAAGAAAATGCACCGAAAGTGCTCATAAAGGCGCTGAAGCCTACTTTGATTATATTATTGAGTATAATGATGGCGAAAAGAAAGAAAGAAGATTTTATTCCAAATATTCTCCTTGGAGAGCTGTATGTCTAGAGGGAGTAGAAAAACTATCAACCGAAGAAAATAAAAAAGACGACACTGCAAATATTAAAAAGGACGCAAATATAAATACAAGTGAAGACTTAAATATAAAAACCCAATAAAAAAAAGAGTTCAACTTGAGCGGGTAGGCAAGAAAATTTTCTCTAGGTGTTTAATAGCTAAAGCCACCAAACCCTTAGTAGAAAATTCCCATGCTTGTCGTGCCTAACCCGCTTAAACAGATCTCTTCTTTTTTTATATATTCTTTTTGTACTCTTTACTCAAGAACATTTTATAGTATCACACCTATTTTTATTTGTCAAGGGTCTTTCAGATTTATCTTTTCATAATTGATTATTTCTTATAAAAACTGCTTCTATAGTTTATACGATTTATACGATAAAAAAATATTTTTTCTTTCAATAAAATAGATTATGTTTCAAGCTTGCTTCATGAATCAAAAATTTTTGAAAATATTTTATATTATCACGCTACCACGCTCAAAAATAAGCGTCAATATAGTTTTATCTGGAAAAACTGTGTAAAAGCCCTGTTTTTTAGGTGGAAAAACTGTTAATAAACTGGGGAGTATTGATAATAATTTTTTATTGTGATAGTTTAAAAATAAATAAATTTAGCCTAAAACTAGGGAAGGAGGAATCATGAAGAAGAAAAATAAAAACAAAGACGATTTGGTTATGAAACTTCTCAAGAAATTCTGGAAAAGAGTGGTTAAAACTTTCAGTAATGGCACCACTCAAGCGGGGAAAATAAATCCCGAGGAAGGAAGGGTTTATATAAAATAACAAAAAAGGGTGGTACAAATACCACCCTTTCTCTTTTTATCTAAGCAATTATTAAACCCAAGTTAAACAAGCTACATTATCATCTTTTTCTTTTAACTTCATTAGACTAACACCCTGAGTGTCTCTTCCGGCTTGCGCAACAGACTTAAATGGTAATCTAATAACTTGCCCCTTCTCTGACATCATAATCAAATCTTTTTCTTTCATTCTATCCGAATTAACCACAAAACCGTTAACTAATTTACCAGTTCTACTTGTAATCTTAGCGGTTTTAACCCCAGAACCGCCCCTTCCTTGAGCTTTGTACAATTTTAAAGGAGTTCTTTTACCAAGTCCTTTTTCCGATATAGTTAAAAGCTGATATTTAGATATCTTTTCCTTGTCATTTTTAATGATACCCATGCCAATCACATAGTCATCCTTTTTTATTCTAATACCGTGAACACCACTAGCAGTTCTTCCCATTGCCCGGACATCACTCTCCTCAAAGCGAATTGCTTTTCCTTGAGCAGTTATAAGTTGAATTTGATCTTTTTCTTTGGTAGGCTTAACCCAAATTAATTTATCTCCTTCTTTTATCTTAATAGCGAGCAAGCCTGAAATACGAATATTAGTAAACATATCAAGACCAACTTTCTTAACCAAGCCCTGCTCTGTAGCAAAAAACAAATATTTTGCTTTTGATATTTTATCTAAAGGCAAGACAGAGGTAACTTTTTCACTATTGTTTAATTGTAGGAAATTAACAATTGGGGTTCCTTTGGCCGTTCTGCTAGTTTGTGGAACTTCATGAGCCTTAAGCTGAAATACTCTTCCGCGAGTAGTAAAAAAAAGAAGATCACTGTGAGCCATAGTAGTAAAAATAAATTCTACCATATCCTCTTCTTTGGTAGAAAGTCCAACCACGCCCTTGCCTCCCCTGGCTTGAACCTTAAAAGTATCTGGAGGAATTCTTTTTATATAACCATCTCTAGTCATCATTATCATTGTCTCCTCGTTAGGAACTAAGTCCTCTGTGCTAAATTCTTTTACCTCATGAGCGACCACTTTTGTTCTTCTTTCATCGCCATATTTTTCTGATAATTCTTTAATTTCTTTCTTAATTATATCTCTCATCTTAATACGAGAATTCAATATTGTTTCTAAATCCTTTATAATAACTTTCTTTTCTTTTAATTCATCTTCTATTCTATTTCTCTCTAAATTAGCCAAATTCTGTAATCTCATTTCTAAAATAGCCACTGCCTGTATTTCAGTTAATTTAAATCTTTTCATTAAACTAATCTTGGCCTTTTCTTTATTTTCAGATGCTTTTATAACCCTAATAACCTCATCAATGTTTTTTAAAGCTATCATTAAACCTTCTAAAATATGGGCCCTAGCTTTGGCTTTAGCTAAATCAAACTGAATTCTTCTTTTTATTATTTCTTCTCTATGTTTTACGTATTCTTCCAAAATCATTTTTAAGGTAAGCACTCTTGGCTGTATCCCATCTATTAGGGCAAGCATATTAACTCCAAAATTTGATTGTAAAGGAGTTTTCTTATATAAACTATTTAAAATTTTCTTAGGGTAAGAGTCTCTCTTAAGATCTATAGCTATTCTCACTCCATCCCTATCTGACTCATCACGCAAGTCCCTTACACCTTGAATTTTTTTGTCTTTAACCAGGTCAGCTATTTTCTCTACCAAAGAAGCTTTGTTAACCTGGTAAGGTAGTTCTCTTATGATAATTTGTTGTTTACCCTCATTATCTTCTTCAATCTCAGCCTTACCTCTCATAGTTATACTTCCCCTTCCGGTGGCATAAGCATTAATTATGTCTTGTTGATTATAAATAACTCCGCCAGTTGGGAAATCTGGTCCCTTAACAATTTTTACCAACTCTTCAATTGAAATATCAGGATTATCTATCAAAGCTGAAATAGCATCGCATAGCTCAACTAAATTATGAGGAGGTATGTTAGTGGCCATTCCAACTGCAATGCCCATAGTTCCATTTAAAAGTAAGTTGGGCAGTTTTGCTGGTAAAACTCTAGGCTCATCATGAGAACCGTCAAAATTAGGAGAAAAATCAACAGTTTCCTTTTCAATATCAAATAAAAGCTCCTCTGAAATAGTGGACATCTTAGCTTCAGTATAACGCATAGCTGCCGGATTATCTCCATCCATTGATCCGAAGTTTCCCTGACCATGAACAAGCATATATCTCATAGAAAAATCTTGAGCCAGTCTAACCATTGAATAATAAACTGCAGAATCACCATGAGGATGATATTTACCCAAAACTTCACCGACCACCGTGGCTGACTTTTTAAACCTACCACTAGATCTAAGCCCTAAGCCCCACATAGCATACAATATTCTCCTATGAACCGGTTTAAGACCATCTCTTACATCAGGTAAGGCTCTCTGAACTATTACGCTCATAGCATAATCTAAATAAGATTTGCTCATTTCCTCAACAATAGATTGAGGAGAAACTAGTCCGTATTTTGTTTTTTCAAAATTATTTTTCTTATCTCTACTAAAATCTTGAGATTTTCTATTAGAGTCTTCATTTTTATCTTTTTTATTGGTCATATTTTCAGTTTAACAATAATAAAAACCCTACTTGGGTTATCATATTCAATTTTTTTAATTTTTCTCTTCTAATTTTTCTTTTAAATTTTTAATTTCTTCTTGATCAGTTTTTTTTTCGACTTCTTGTTGTTGAGTTTGTATTTCTATTAATTTTTCTTTAATTTCATCCATGTCCTGACCAATTTCTTTACCTAAAGTTTTTATATTTAATAAGTCCTCTAGAAAGACGTCGCCTTCTTTATTTTCCTGTTCATTGGCTTGGCTTTTCCAAAAAGAACTTAAATTAAAAATCCACAAAACAAAAATTAAAGTCATAAAAAAACAAACTCCGGCTCCCATCAAAAACATTTTATCTCTCTCCACCTTTTCCTCTTTACTCAACCTATTAGATAGTTTATTTTCTTTTTTATTTTTCATTCTAATTAGAAAAAATTTTAAATATTAAAAACCACCACCTCCATGCTATCTTGCGGTAAATCTTTTTTACTAATTTTTAACCTGTCTTCATAGGTAGGCTTAACTCCTATTTCTTTTATAAAATTATCCAGTTTATCTATATCAACTTTTAAATTTGGTGTCTTATAGTGCATGGGTATAACCATTCTAGGTTCTATTTGAGAAATCACCTCGACCGCTTTTTTAGCGTCTAAGGTATATTTACCACCAACTGGAATCATCAAAATATCAATTCCTACTAATTCCTCTAGGTGTTTATTCTCTAAAACATGGCCCAAGTCTCCTAAATGAACAACTGAAATATCATCCATTTCAATTCTATAAATTACATTACTACCTCGCTCTTTTCCTCCCTTATCATCATGATAAGAGTTTATACCTTGAACCATAACTCCCTTTAAGTCATATTCACCAGCCATATTTATCACATAAGGATCTCCCCTTAAAGACTTTGTATTATTGTGATCATCATGATCATGACTAACAGTTATAATGTCAGCTTCAAAATTAGGCGGCTTTAGTCCTGTATTTTTATCAAAAGGATCAGTAACTAAAACAATTCCATCAGTTCCGGTCTTATTTTGTATTTTAAAACAAGAATGTCCTATCCATGTTATAATCATATATTGATTTCGCTAAATGATAATATCCTGATAAAATAGAA
>CAZJRJ010000007.1:0-16966 GCA_964548635.1 uncultured Gammaproteobacteria bacterium
CAAAATTTTTTTCACTTAAACCCCTCCTCTTTTACAATTTTGCTCATTAACTAAAATGTCTTCCCTCAAGACATCGTCATTTAAAACAATTATAAATTATTATAAAACAAAATTTATAAAAAGTCAAGTATAATAACTTTTAAATAAATAAGAAGGGTGAATAATGGCCCGTACAGTCTTAATCTTCTAAAAAATACTAAAACAATTGTTTTTGATATTGATTTTTTATATAATATGCTATAATAAATTAACGTAAAAAATAATTTATGTAGTTTGTATTATTTAAATATTATAAAAAAATCAAGATTATCAATATGAAAAAAATTATAATTATAACATTTTTAGTTTTAGTAATCGGTGGTGGAGCTAGTTATTTCGTCTTTTTTAAAAAAGACGAGGCGCCTAAATATGAAAGTGTGAAGGCGGAAAAAATGACTCTAACACAAACAGTTCAAGAAACTGGGAAAATTAAAGCCAATCAAGAAATCAGCCTAAGTTTTGAACAAGGAGGAAAATTAAACAAGAAATGGGTTAATGTAAGTGATCAAGTAACCGCTACTCAGACCCTAATGGAGCTAGATTATAAATATTTAGAAATACAAAGACAAGAGGCTCTTGCCAACCTTAAAGCATCTAAAGCTAAACTAAAAAAGCTTCAAGTAGGCGAAGCTAAAGAGAATATTAAAGTAGTGGAAAAGCAAACCGAGCAGGCTGAAGAAGAATATAGTTCGTCTTTAAAGAATCTCACGGAAACAGAAAAAACCACAGAAAACACCGTAAAACAAGCCGAAGAAAACCTAAATGATCTATTAGATGATAGTGTCAACACCATAACTAGTTATGAACAATCAATCCAAACAGCCAAAGACAGTCTAAACAAAACAGAAGAAAATTACCAACAAAGTATAGACAAAAATAAAGAATTAGCCTTGTCTAATGTTTTTTATTCCCTATCTGTGGTAAATACAGCCCTAGATAAAGTAGATGCGATTATTAATGATAGAGATTTAATAAGATTATCAGTCTTGGGAGTAAAAAATCTTAATTATTTAACTCAAACAGAAATATTATACGAAGAAAGTCTTGTTTTAAAGGAAAAGGCCAACCAAGATTATATAAAAACCGATCAAAATAATAATAAAGAAAATATTGAAGAGGCAATTTTAAGTGCTCTAAATGCCTTAAATAAAGCTATGGATACCCTAAATTATTGTTTTAAAACCCTAGAAAATTCAGTTACCTCTTCCTCTTTTACCTTAACTATCCTGGACGCTCACAAAACCACTATAAATTCTCAAATAACCAATGTAAACACAAACATAGGATCAACTCAAAGCATTAAACACTCCCTAGAATCAGCCTATATTTCCTATGATTTAAATATAAATAGTGCAGAAAATAATTTAAAACAAGCTCAAGTCAACCTAGACGACACTATTAGATCAACTAAAAATACCCTGGAAAGCGCTCAAATCAACGGAGAAAAACAAATAACAACAGCTCAAAATCAAATTAAAACAGCAAAACAAGCCTGGGAAGTTAGCAAAAGTAGATTAAAACAAATACAGGCCTCAAGTAGATCAGAGGATATCGACCTAGCAGAAGCAGATGTAGAAAGGGTTAGGGCTTCGGTTAGGTTGTTAGACGACAAGATAAGAAAAAGTGTTATTAAGTCACCAATAAACGGAAAAGTAACTAAAATAAATTATGAAGAAGGAGAACAAGTTCCTCCCAACTCCCCTGCTATTGAGATACTT
Organism: uncultured Gammaproteobacteria bacterium; assembly: GCA_964548635.1. Taxonomy (GTDB): domain Bacteria; phylum Patescibacteriota; class Patescibacteriia; order Patescibacteriales; family JAGXOH01; genus JAIOTG01. The sequence goes on from CAZJRJ010000007.1 coordinate 1,758, forward strand.
AATGAAACCAGGTTTAAAATAGAAGTAAATATCTCCGAAGTTGATATAACCAAAATAGACAAAGAAAATAAAGTCGTTATTACTCTAGATGCTTTTGGAGAAGAAAAAGAATTTATGGGCATAGTGGACTCCATCAAACCAGCTGAAACTATTATACAAGATGTTGTTTATTATGAGGTGGTTATATATTTTGATGGAGAAAAAAGTGATCTAGGAGGAATTAAGCCAGGAATGACTGCTAATATAACAATTTACACAGATGAATTAAAAAATGTTCTCTCAGTTCCAAGCAGGTCTATTATAAAGAAAAGTGATGATGAGAAAATTGTAAGAGTTTTGGAAGGCGAAAAAATAGTTGAAAGAAAAATAGAAACCGGACTAAGAGGAGATGACGGAAATACCCAGATAATATCTGGTATAAAAGAAGGTGAAGAAGTTATAACTTATATTGAATAAATGAGCGATTTAATTTTTGTTAAAGATTTAAAAAAAGAATACGGTAACGAATCAATGATTACTAAAGTCCTAAAAGGGCTTGATTTTACTATAAAAAAAGGAGAATTTATATCAATAATAGGTCCTTCGGGGTCAGGCAAATCAACTCTTATGCATATTCTGGGGCTTCTAGAAAGACCTAGTTCTGGGATTTACACATTTGAAAATGAAGATGTTAGTAAACTAGACGATAAAAAAACAGCCCTTCTTCGTAATAAAAAAATTGGTTTTATTTTCCAGAATTTCAATCTTCTTCCCAGGATGACGGTTTTAGACAATGTAAAACTTCCTCTGGGATATTCTGAAAACAAAAAAAATATGAACACGAGAGCCAAAAAGGTTCTTGAAAATGTTGGACTAGGAGAAAGGCTTAATTATTTTCCTAACCAAATTTCAGGAGGACAAAAACAAAGAGTAGCTATTGCAAGAGCTTTAGTTAATAATCCTTCTATTATTTTTGCTGACGAACCAACTGGAAACCTAGACTCTAAATCAAGCACTCAAATAATGGAAATATTAAAAAGATTAAACCAAGAAGGAAACACCATTATTCTAGTTACTCATGATCCCAGAACTACTAACTACACAGAGAGAACCATTAAAATTGAAGACGGAAAAATAACAGGAAAATAAAAATACAAAATGTTTCCATTGCTGAGACAATACATTTCAACTTCTTTTAATTCTATTTTTCACAATAAAGCTAGAAGCTTTTTAACTATGCTTGGTATTATTATCGGAGTAGCTTCTGTTTTGATAATAATGTCTATTGGGGCGGGAGCTCAAAGCCTGATTCTGTCAGAAATAAAAAGTCTAGGCACTGATAAAGTGGGCGTTTTACCTGGCAAATCAGATGATAGTGGTCCCCCTACTTCTGTTATGGGAATAGTTATTACCACCTTAACCTATGAAGACGCTCTGGCTACAAAAAAAGAGATTGATGAAGTTAAAGAAGTGGTTGCCTATAGCAATGAAAATGCCAATGTAACTTGGGAATCTTCTGGATATTCAACCTCTATAAAAGGCACAACAGTTGGCTATCTTGAAGTTGAACAAGGAAAAATTAATGAAGGAATTTTTTTTACCGAAAGACAAGAAAAGGATATGTCCAAAGTGGCCGTACTGGGAAGTACTGTAAAAAAAGAACTTTTCGGTGAATCTAATGCATTAGGAGAAACTATTAAAATTCAAAATCATCCTTTTAAAGTTATTGGCATTTTAGAAGAGCGGGGCACGGTGGCTTTTCAAAACTATGATGATCAAATATTGATTCCAATAAAAACAATGCAAAAAATAATAAAAGGAGTGGATTATATAGACATGATAAGAATAGAGGTTAAAGAAAATAAAATTGACCAGGCTAGAGAAAGAATAGAAATACTCCTGAGAGACAGACATAAAATTGATGACACAAGTGGAGACAGTGATGATTTTACAGTTCGTAGTAGTGAAGATGCCCTAAATATAGTGACCACTATAACAGATGCTCTTCGTTATTTTTTAACTGCTATGGCAGCCCTTTCTTTACTTGTAGGAGGAATAGGAATAATGAACATAATGCTTGTAAACGTAACTAAAAGAACAAAGGAAATAGGGCTTAGAAAATCAATAGGAGCAAACAATAGTAATATAATATTTCAATTTCTAATTGAAACTATAATTATAACAGCAGTGGGTGGTATTATAGGCATGACAATAGGTATAATTATATCTTATTTAGCTTCTCTAATAATCAATAATTTGGGCTACGACTGGGAATTTTCCATTTCTCTTATGTCTATACTTTTAGGACTGGGCGTTTCCATGGGCATAGGTTTAATATTTGGGCTTTACCCGGCTAAAAAGGCGTCGGAGCTAAGTCCAATAGAAGCTTTAAGATACGAATAAACTTTTATCTTTATTACTTAAATTATGGGTTTTATCTATTCAGTAAAAAATTCAATATCATCCCTAAACGCAAATAAGTTGAGAACCAGTCTCACTGTTTTGGGTATGGTAATAGGAATAGCTGCTATAATAATTGTTTTCTCGGCAGGTGCTGCCATAGAAAAGTTAATCCTTTCAGAGGTAGAATCTTTTGGGACTGATATTATACAGACAGAAATAAAAATTCCTACTAATAAAACAGGCGTGGCCAGTGAACAAGAATCAGCTACTGGTCTAGCCACCGGGGTTCAGATCACAACATTGAGCCTGGAGGATATGGAAGATATTAATAAGCTTCCTAATATATCGGGCGGATATTCGGCTATAATGAGTCAAAAACAAATCAGCTACTCAAATCAAAGAAAAAAAGCTTTTTTAATGGGGACCAATGCTTCCTTTATTGACATAGACAAAACAGAAATTGAGGAGGGCAGATTTTATACTGAAGACGAAGATAAATCACTGGCTCAAGTTACTGTCATAGGATCTAAAATAAAGAAAGAGCTTTTTGGAGAATCAGATGCCCTGGAAAAATGGATAAAAATAGCTGATTCTAAATACAGGGTGATAGGAGTCACCAAAGAAAGAGGTTCAGTTTTAATCTTGGATTTTGACAACTATATTTATGTTCCCATAAAAACTTTACAGAAAAAAATAATGGGCATAGATTATGTAAGCTATATGGTCCATGAACTTAAAAACACAAAAGAAGGAGAAAAAACTGCTGAAAAAGCGAGAGCAATCCTAAGAGACAATCACGACATAGCTGCTCCTTATAATGAAAAAACTGGCAAACTAGATGTTAACAAAGATGATTTTAGAGTTGTTACCATGGACGAAATGCTTGATATCCTAAACACTGTTACTGGCGCAATCACTATATTATTATTAGCTATAGTGGGCATATCTTTAGTTGTAGGTGGAGTGGGAATTATGAATATAATGTATGTAATTGTCAGTGAAAGAACCTCGGAAATTGGTCTGCGCAAAGCAGTCGGTGCTCAAAAAAAGGATATTCTAATACAATTTTTAATAGAATCAATAATAATAACCCTTTTAGGCGGAATCTTAGGAATAATTATAGGGGCGGTCATTTCTTACTTAATTTCCAAAGGAGCTAGCTATTATGGACTTGCTTGGGTGTTTTTGATTCCTTTAAAATCTCTTGTAACCGCTCTTGTTTTTTCTATATTTTTTGGAGTAATGTTTGGTCTTTATCCAGCCAAAAAAGCAGCTGAAATGGATCCGATAACGGCTTTGAAATTAGAGTAATCTTCAATTTTCAATTTATCATTTTTTATGTTAAAATTAAGAGAAATAAAATACTATAAATTATAAATGATTACAGACAAAGAATTAAAAAAATTATTAAACATTAAAGGCCTGGTCAGAGGAAGCGTTCTTAAAACAGACCTTAAATATGTATTGGACAAAGAGGGCGAAAAAGGAGTAAAGGAGGTTAAAAAAGAAATAAAAAAAGTAGTGCCTGGTCTTAATTATGACGAAATTAAAAACACTGATTGGTATCCAATAGGCTGGAGAGCCATTTCTCTGTTAATGATAATAAGAATATTTAACTGGAATGAGGAGGAAATATTTAAAATGGGTCAAGCCGCCCCTAAAAACTCTTTTATTGCTAGAACTATTTTAAGATTTTTTGTATCAATTAAAAAAACAGTTGAGGAAATACCAAGATATTGGAGAAAACATTATTCTGTTGGAAAAATGGTTAATAAAAAAATCGACATTAAGAATAAAATAATTATAACTTACTTAAAAGACTTTAATATTCATCCTTGTTTGTTTAATTACTTCAGGGGCTATTTTCACACTATCACCGAACTGGCCACAAGAAGTAAAAACGTCAACATAAAAACGGTCGAAATTGCTTCTGGAAAAAACCCCTATCACAAATTTACTATTAAATGGTAAAAATGATTACTAAAAAAGAAATTAAAGAATTAAAAAAAATTAAAGGCAGGGCAAGAGGAATTACACTAAAAACTGATTTTAAATATATAGCCTCTCAAAAAAAAGTAAAAGAGGTTGAAAAAATAATTAAAAAAATAGACCCAGAATTTGATTATAATAAAATCGAGGATACTAAATGGTATCCTCTCTGGTGGAGAATGCTTTCCCTATTAGTTATCAAAGATGTTTTTGGGTGGGAGGATAAAGATATAATAGAAATGGGGAGACAAGCACCAAAAAATTCTTTTATTGTAAAAATAATTTTAAAATATTTTGTTTCTATTGAAAAAACCTTAAAAGAGGGTAGTAAATATTTTAGTAAACATTATTATCCCGGAGTATTTGAGCCCTTAGAATATAATAAAAAAGATAAATATGTTCGCTACAGACTTAAAAACTTTGAATCAGACCCTATAATATGCGTCTATTTTCTAGGTTATTTTGAAACTGTTGGAAAACTAGGAAATCAAGGAAAACCAACTACTGTGACAGAAATAAAATGTGCTTCTAAAGGAAACAAATATCATGAATTTATGACTAAATGGAAATAATTTTATCTTATGTTGACAAAAGAACAAATTAAAAAGATAGAGCAAATAAAAGGCAAGGCAAGGGGGGCTATCTTTAATACAGATGTTAATTACATAAAAAATATAAAAAACGAAAAAGAAACAGAAAAGGTTTTAAAAAAATTAAAAAAAATAGAGCCTGATTTTAACTACAAAAACATTAAAAATACTGACTGGGTTCCTCTTCGTTGGAGAATACTGCTTCTTTTAATAATAAAAGATCATTTTAACTGGAAAAGTAAAGATATTTACAAAATGGGTCATGCTGCCCCTTGTAATTCTTTTGTAGTTAAAATAATTTTAAGTTATTTTAATCTTTTTAAAAAAACTTGCGAGCAAGCTCCAATTTATTGGAAAAAACACTACTCCGTAGGCGATTTAGAGACGTTTGAATATAAAGATAAAGAAAAATATGTAATATTTAGATTAAAAAAAATGAATATTGATCCTATTTTTTGTATTTATTTAAAAGGGTATTTTAAAGGAATGGCTGACCTAACCAACAGAAGTGAACATATATCTATAGAAGAAAGCAAGTGCATGTTTGAGGGAGATCCCTATCATGAATATATAATTAAATGGTAAAAAATGATTACTAAAAAAGAAATTGAGGAATTAAGAAAAATAAAAGGCAAGGTTAGAGGCGTAACCTTTAAAACTGATATTAAATATATAGAAAGTTTAAAGGGAAAAAAGGAGGCAGAAATAATACAAAAAAAAATAAAAGAAATAGACCCTGCTTTCAAATTTAAAGAGATTAAAAACACAGAATGGTATCCTCTTTGGTGGAGAATATTATCAATTTTAATTATTGAAGATCATTATAAATGGAAGGAAAGGGATCTTTTTAACATGGGGCACGCTGCTCCTAGCAATTCCTTTGTAGTTAAAATAATACTTAGATATTTTATCTCCTTCAAAAAAACCTGCGTACAAGCGTCTACTTATTGGGGAAAACATTATTCAGTTGGAGACTTTGAAACCACAGAATTTAATCCCAAAGAAAAAAAAGTAATATATACACTAAGAAATTTTAAAACCCACCCAAGTCTTTGTATTTATCTAAAGGGTTACTTTAAGGCAATTACTGAACTTACTAATAAAAGCAAAAATATTTCAATTAAAGAAACTGATTGTATATTTAAAAACGATAAATATCACAGATTTAAAATAAAATGGTAATTTAACATAAAAAAATGATCACAAAAAAAGAGATTAAAGAAATAATGAAACTGAAGGGTATGGTCAGAGGAGTAACCCTGAAAACAGACGCTGAATATATTTTAAATAAAAAAGGAGAGAAAGGTCTAGAGAGACTGCAAAGAGAAATATTAAAAACTGGAGAAAGTATAAAATATAAAGAAATTAAAAATGTAAAATGGTACCCCATGGGATGGAGAATTGTGTCCCTGCTTGTTATAAAGGAAATATTTGACTGGGGAGATAAGGAAATAGTGGAAATGGGACACTCTGCTCCCAAAAATTCCTTTGTAGTAAAAATCATAATGAGATATTTTATATCTCTAGAAAGAACCTTTAGGGAAGTTTCAAAATATTGGGAAAAACATTATAGCGTAGGAAGACTGGTATCGGATGAAATAGATCTAGGGAAAAAATATGTTAAAATAAAAATTGAAGATTTTAAAGGACATCCTATTCTTTACACCTATTTTAAGGGTTATTTTGGTGCTATAGTAAGCCTGATGGTTAAAACAGATAAAATAAAGACCCTAGAAGAAAATTATACCTATAAAGGAGACTCTTTTCACAAAATTACCATTAAATGGTAGAATAAAATATAATTTTTACAAGTTTTTAAATTATTAAAATAATTATATTAATATGAGTGACGATCAAAATTTCTTTTCTGATAATCTTCAAGAAGATTTAGAAAATTTAGAAAGATATATAGAAGAATATTCCCTATTTCTACCCCTGACAGTATTTTCTGTTAATCCAGTTGGTATTATTGTGGACGTTAATCAAACTGGTAAAAAATTAAGTGGATATCAAGAAATCGAATTAATAGGAAATGATATAAATACTGTTTTTAAAGACGATAAAAAAATAAAGATATTTTTTAATCAGATTTTAAAAAAGGGCGGGGATAAAAACAGAGAAATGATTCTCATAACAAAAGATAAAAAAGAGATACCTGTTAGAGTTTCTGCTTCTGTTAGAAAAGACCAAGAAGATAACGTAATCGGCTGTTTTATATCTTTAAACGATATTACTGAAGTTAAAAAATTTCAAGAAAAACTAGAGGATAAAGTAAAACAAAGAACTAAGGAATTAGAAAAAACAAAAAACAAGCTATCAAAAACTCTAAAAGAAACAAAGGAGGCTAAAAGAAAAGTGGAAGACGAAGAAAATAAAACCTCTGCCATTATATCCAATTTAGTTGATCCTATAATAATAATTGACGAGCATAATAAATTAAGTCTTTTTAACCCCAGAGCAAAAGAAATCTTCAAATTCAACAATTCTCATATAGGAATTAAAATAAAAAAAGAAGATTACTACTCAATGGAAAATTTTACTTCAATAATTAAAAAAGATTTTAAAGTAAAAAAAGGCAAAAACATGGAGCCTAAAAATCCAAAAGAAGAAGAATTAATTATAGACCACCTAGGAGAAGAATTAACCTATAAAATAATCACAACAAAAGTTTATGATTATAAGAAAAAATATATAGGTAGCATGAAAACATTTTCAAATATGACTCGGGAGAAAAGAATAAATAGACTAAAAACTGAATTTGTATCTATTGCCGCTCATCAGTTAAGGACTCCCTTGTCTGCCATAAAATGGGCAACTAAAATGATTCTAGACGGGGATACTGGCCCAATCAACCAAGATCAAAGAGAACTACTATCCAAAGCCTTTGAGAGTAATGAAAGGATGATAAAATTAGTCAATGACATGCTTAATGTTTCGAGGATTGAAGAAGGTCGTCTTGAATATACCTTTGAAAAGGTTGAGTTTAAAACAGTTTATGAAACCGTAGTTGAAAATATAAAAGGTAAATTAAAAGAAAAAGATATTAAATTCAATATTAAAAAACCAAAGAAAATGCCGTCTGTATATATAGATAAAGAGAAAATAAGATTAGTGATGCAGAATTTATTGGAAAATGCTGTAAAATATATTCCTATGAATGGCAGCATTACTCTGAATATTAAAAAACAAGGTGAAAAATTAAAAATAATTATAAAAGACAATGGCGTGGGCATACCCAAGGCGGATCAAAAAAAATTATTTACTAAATTTTTTAGGGCTGAAAATGTTTTAAAAATGCAAACTGATGGAACCGGACTTGGACTTTTTATTGCCAACAATATAATTAAAAAACATGATGGAGAAATAGGCTTTAAAAGTGAAGAAGGGAGAGGAACTCAATTTTACTTTTATTTGCCAATTAATAATAAGCAAAAAGAATAAAAAAAAAATATGAATAAAAAAAACATAGTAACCAAAATACTAATAGTGGAAGACGAAAGACCTTTAGCCGATCTTTTGTCTTCTAAATTGCAAAAGGAGGGATATGAAGTGGAAAACGCCTTTGATGGAAAAGAGGGATATGAAAAGATTGGAAGATTTAAACCAGACTTAGTACTTCTCGACATTATTATGCCAAAAATGGACGGATATGAAGTTATGGAAAAAATTAATGAAGATAAAAATAAGGTTCCTGTCATAATAATATCAAATTCAGGGCAACCAGTTGAAATAGAAAAAACAAAAAAATTAGGAGCAATAGATCATCTTATTAAAACAGAATTTAGTCCTTCAGATGTAATAGAAAAAATAACAGATTACGTAGAAAACAAAAAACGTCCTGCCTTTGGAGACACAACTGAAACTGAACCAAAAGAAGATATTAATGCTAAAAAGTTAGGAATAAAAGTTTTACTGGTAGAAGATGAATCATTCCTACGCAAAATGTGTAGTAAACAATTAGTAAAAGAGGGGTTTACTGTTTATGAAGCTAAAGACGGCGAAGAAGCCTTAAATTTATTTAAAGGAAATGAAATAGACATAGTTCTTCTTGATATTATTCTCCCTTCAATAGACGGGTTTCAAGTGTTAAAAGAAATAAGGTCAGGTAAAAACAAGGTGAAAGCGAAAACTCCGATAATAATGCTTTCTAATCTAGGACAAGAAAGTGATATTAAAAAAGCAGAAGAAATGGGGGCAAATGATTTTATGGTCAAGGCCAACTTCACAAGTAGAGAAATAGCTGAGGCAACCAAAAAATTCTTTAAAAAATAAAAATGACAACCACCTTAGTTACGAGCTGCTTATCACTTCTATCCATAACAATAGGCAGCCTTATAGTTTCAAAAAAAATAAAACAAGTTGATGAAAAAAGCGATCAATTATTAGCTTCTGTTTGGTTTTTTATTGGGGTTACTTTCTTTTTCATGACCCTAAGAACCTCTCTCTTCACTATGGGATTTATAAACGCAGATCATTTTTTTGCGTTCATAGTACAAATTGTTTTAATATCTTACTATATAGTTTTCTCAAAATATGTCATACATGAAACCTTTAGAAACCAAAAAATTAAAATAATTTTATACTTTATAGTATTCATTTTTGGTTCAATTTTTACATTTCTATTATTCAAAGATGGCTTAGTTGGTCCCTTTATATCTGACTGGGGCTCAGAATATTCAGTTTCCCCAAGAGCTAACTTGTCAATAATTTTATCAGGAGTAATGGCCTCTGTCTTCTTATTTTATAATTTCTTAGAACAAATTTTTAGATATTTAAAAAACAAAGAAAAATTTATTTATAAAAAATTTTTATCGTACCTATCTTTAATAATTTTTATTATTGTCGGAGTTTTCGAACAACTAGGAAATATAGGCTGGGTTATACTTTTTTTAAGAATATCTATATTACTCTCCATACTAATTGTATATTCGGCTTATGACAGAGAAAAATATAAAATAAAAATTTAACTTTTTTAAACATGCAAACTGGATTAATTCTAAATGCTTTAATTTGCTTTATCATAGCTGTCGTGTCTTTTTGGGTTTTCCTGTACATACCAAAACATAAAAAGGCCAATTTATCCGATAAATATTTTGCTTTTTTTTGGTTCTTTGTTTCCCTGACCTGGCTCTTTGTGGGGGTTGATTTAATTTTATTTGAAAAAAATTTTTATTTATACGACCTGGCTTTAAACAAACACGTTGTTCAACCTCTAATATTTATTCACTTAAGTATAGGTTCAGCTTATGCCTTCTCAAGAATTTGGTCTAAGAAATTTTTAATACTTAGTATACTTTTAATTTATTTAGGAATATCTACTTATGGTTTATTCTTTTTGTTCAAACCTGGGGGTTTTATGCTTGCCTCTTCTACTTATTTCTCAGTAGAATATTATATAAATCCAAAAACATGGAATATATTTCAAGTAGCTATAGTTTTCGGTTTATTAGTTTTAATCTTTGATCTGATAAAATTCATATTTAAGTGGTTTAAAAGTAAAACTAACCTAGATTTTAAGAATTTTCTTGCTGGAATATCCTTGTTAATATATGCTATTATTGGTTATTTTGACAATCAAGGAAATACCGCTACCTGGATAATGGTATTTTTCCGTTTAAGTATTATACTAACAGCTCTAATAACTTATTTGGCTTATAGTAAAAAAGAGGATGAAAATTAATATTTTTAAAAAATTTTTTTTAATACTCGCTATCATCGGAATAGGTCCCTTGGTGCTTTTTTCTTTTCTAACAATAAGTGGTTACCAAGATTTAATAGAAAAACAAAATTTATACTTAGCTGACCAGCCAGAGATAGTCCAAGAAACCAAACTAAACCATGAAAATATAAAAATACAAACTCTTCTTATTCTGACCCTAATTTCAATTTTAGTTATTTTTTTTAGTATAATCCTTAGTAGAAAATTCTTATATCCTATCAAACTTCTCTATCATGGAACTGAAGAATTAAAAAAAGGAAAATTAGATACTGAGATAAAAATAGAAGGTGAAGATGAATTTTCTCAATTAGCTCTTTCTTTTAATAGGATGGTCAAAACTTTAAGAGAAAACATAACAGAACTTAAAAAATCAAAACAGGCCACGAAGATAGAAAGAGAAAAAACAGAAGAGGAAAGAAAAAAAGTAGCCAGTATTATTTCCAACTTTTCTGACCCCATAATCATGGTCGATAATAATTGGAATTTATCTCTTTTTAATCCAGCTGCTAAAAAAGTTTTTAATATATCAAAAAATAACCTAGGGGCTAAGATAAAAAATAAAAAGGAAAAATTTTCTTTTAACGCCTTTAAAAAAGTAATAAATGCTTCATATAAGACAGAGATAATAAAAACAGACAAGAAAAAAAATCCCCTAGAGGAAGAGGTAATTATTAGATCTAGTCTAAAACAAAAGACAAATCCATTTAATACTTCGGGAGGCAAATACAATAAAGATGATGTAATATATAAAGTAATAACAGAGTCTGTCTGCGATAAAAACGATGTGTGTTATGGACATATTAAAATATTTCATAACTTGACTAGAGAAAAAAAAATAGATGAACTAAAATCAGAATTCATATCAATTGCTGCCCACCAATTAAGAACCCCTTTAACCGCAATTAAATGGGCTATAAAGATGAATTTAAACGAAGAAGTCGGAACCTTAAATCAAGAACAAAAAGAAATATTATCTCAAGGCTACAAGAGCAATGAAAGAGTTATTAAACTGGTTAATGACATGCTTAATGTTTCCCGTATAGAAGAGGGTCGGTTTGGCTACTCTTTTAAAAAAAACCATATCACCGAAGTGGCTGATAACGTAATTAACAATCTAAAAAATAAAATAAGAGAAAAGAAAATTAAATTTAAATTCGAAACTCCGAAAAAGACACCTAAAATTTTTATGGATAAAGAAAAAATGGAATTGGTTTTGCAAAACTTACTTGAAAATGCCGTAAAATTTACACCCAAAAACGGAAAAATACTTTTAAAATTTAAAGCGAATAAAGATAATTTTAATATAATAGTAGAAGATAACGGTCTGGGCATTCCCAAGATTAATCAAAAAAAGCTTTTTACAAAATTTTTTAGAGGAGAAAATGTAGTAAGAATGGAAACAGAAGGTACTGGCCTTGGTTTATTTATAGTAAAAAATATCGTTGACAAACATGAGGGTAAAATAAAATGTGAAAGTGAAGAAGGGAAAGGTGCTAAATTTACAATAACAATTCCTCTAAAAAAAGTGGCCGCATTATAATAATACGGCCTTGGTTTTTGTTTCATCATCACTTTTGCCTTCTTTGTTTTCATCATCACGACCGTGATAACAAGAAGAGTCTCAATTAGTTTTGCCACAATTCGGACAACAATCCTTATCATAACTACTGGACATACAATCACCTCCCTCCTTTTTTTATATTTTCATAGTTATTTAAAAAGGAAAATTTTACCAATCTAAAATTCTTACTCTTTAAAAATCCTAAAGTGTCGTAAATAATTAAAATTGACTATCTTTTAAAGATATAATAAGATTAATAAAATTATTCAAACACATTAAAAAGGAGGTGTTCTTTGAAAAAAAGTAGTGATTTACAAAATATTATTTATAACCTACCGGAAATTAAAAAACTGCGGGAGCAATCTGGCTGTCTAGGCATTACCTACGGTTTATCACAAAATCAAACAAATCCTTTGCGCGGAAGTCATATAATAATCATTACAGAAGAATCAATTGTAATAATAGCCAGGGGAAAAGCAAAAAAAACACCAATTTATTTTTTTCAATATGTGAGAGCCAAGACAAATTCTATTGGCAAATCCTTAAGGCCCTGTCTTAAAAATCATTCTCCATTAGCAGATATAAATTTAATCAGAAATATTCCCAAAGTCGATACTGCATACAAAATGGCCAGTGGAAAAGGGCGTCCCTATGGAATAAATCCAACCAAGTCTTTATTTGGATCTCATATAGCGCTAATAGAACCAAAAGAGATATTAATCATTAGACAACACCGAAGACACAAAAGAATAAAGCTCTTTCACTATAAAAAAGGACCGAGCAACATTGGCAAAAAGGTTATTAAAATCCTAAAAAATCACAATTTTACTTTTTTAACCCCCTAACAAGCCGCAAAATACACTTTGTATAATTGCGGCTTTTTTATATTCAAAATTAATAATTGAAAGTACTTTATTTACAATCACATTAAAATGGCCAATATGACACGTTAAAAACTTTAAATTAGAAAAATATTAAAGCTAAATTATTTGAAACAAAAACAAAAACACCTTAATTTCTAATATAACCATTCCAAACCTCAATAATAGACCGTGGTTATTTATTTTAGAGTGTCACTCAAGACAGCACTCATAGAGGCCGGAAAAGCAACTATTATAATTCTTTTTATGGCTAATAAATTATCGATTCCCCAGGAACACTTATTAATAATAACCCTACAACTAAAAGAGATAATATATAAATAGCCATCACTCTCTTAATATATTCAAGTCTATACTCCCTTAGATTATTTTTGTAGAAATTAGAATAAATACAGATAGGAACAAAATCGAAATTAAAGCCAACAATAGAACATTCGGAAAAGGTAAAATCTCACCCATATGCCAAGTTTCATCAGTGAACCCCATTAGTATTGAAAGAAGTGAGGCGCCAATAATTATTTGCGTAACATCTCACCATTTTAACTCTACCATAAATGACTTCAATACATGACTTGCCACATTCCCAGCGTTATCAAAAATTGGAACCACTCTATTTAAGTGCCCGCCCATTCTCTTAATTTCATAATCCCTTTTTTGTTTTTAATCATAAATTTAATTTACTAAATAAATTAAATTGCCACAAACCTTTTAATAATTCTTATTATATAATTTGTGATAATTTTTATCTTCTATCTTAAACGCTCATATATATCGACTACAATTTAATCTTACCATTTAATTATTTATACTTCTATCTTAATTCAAACACACAATAAAAATGTATAAAAAATTGCCCTAAATTTTAGAGTAATTTTCGCTAAGTCGACAATGTGACATGCTCAGAACTGTTGATTGGGAAAAAGTCAGAACTGGATTGGTTAAAAGTAAGACAAATATTACTATAATAATATTGTAATTAAATATACTTTTTAAAAAATAAACGATTCTTCTTTTGAAACATTCAAAATTTTTACCGCATCGTGAGCAAACCCAAGAGATGAACTATATTTCCCTTTCTCTAAAAAATAATAATTTCTCTTCTTGCACCTATTTTATTAATTTTTTATGCTATAATTAAAACATGAATAATAATAAAAAAGAAAACTTTAATCTTGAGGGGCTTTTAAAAGCTATGAGCTCAAAAAAGAAGTTAAATAATAAAGGCAATGCTCTGCTTACTATTTTTTTTATTATTGTATTTTTAAACATATTCTCCGGAAACGGAGGGTTTTATTTTATAATTAATAATTTCGAATCTATGGGTTATTTTTTAGTTCCAATTTTTATTATAGGAATTATTTTAATTTCTATTAAACAAATTAATCAATATCAAAGAGGAGTAAAATTCACTTTTGGAAAATACTCAGGTATTATGAATCCGGGTTGGCGCTTAGTCTTTCCGATAATACAGAGTCATACAAAAGTTGATATGCGCATTAAGGCGGTTGATGTTCCTGACCAGGAAGCAATTACTAGGGACAATATCTCCGTGACTGTAAATGCAGTTATTTATTACAAAATAAGCAATGCGGAAAAAGCCATTATTGAGGTAGAAGATTACTTTTTTGCGGTTTCGCAATTAGCCCAAACTACCATGAGAAATGTCGTTGGGGAGGTTGATCTGGATGCACTTTTGTCTAGTCGTGATTCTATCGCAGAAAAAATTAGAAAAATTGTTGACGAAGCAACTGATGCCTGGGGTGTTCAAGTTAATTCGGTTGAGCTTAAGGATGTTACTTTGCCAGAGGCAATGAAACGAGTAATTGGCAAACAAGCAGAGGCGGAGAGGGAAAAACGAGCGGTTATTATTAAATCCGAGGGAGAAGTAATTGCTTCCGAGAATATCGCCAAAGCAGCCAGTGTATTATCATCCGAAACTGGCTCACTTCATTTACGTACTCTCCACACCTTGAATGATCTATCATCCGACCAATCAAATACTGTTATTTTTGCCCTTCCACTCGAAATTCTCCGCGCTTTTGAAACATTTAACAAGAAAAAGTAAAAAAAATAGGGTAAATATATAA
>CAZJRJ010000008.1:0-16905 GCA_964548635.1 uncultured Gammaproteobacteria bacterium
TCTCTTTATAGCCATCTCTATTCTCTCCATCAAAAACATAGTCAGTAGAATAATGAACTAAAACAGCGCCGATTTCTATAGCCACTTCAGCTAAAAAACCAACTGCTTCTCCATTTATTTTCTGAGCCAGCTCATATTCATCATCATCTGTCTCACACTTATCAACCGCGTTATAAGAAGCAGTATTAATAATAAAATCAGGTTTTATTTCCCTGATCTTGCTTATTACCAAATCCTTATCAGTAATATCTATATTTTCTTTATCCCAGGCAATAACATCATAATCTTCTTTAAAATCTTCCACTAAGACTCCTCCTAAATTTCCTCCTGCTCCTAAAATTAAAATTCTATCCATATTAATCTAATTAGATTTGGTTGGCCAATTTCACCTTTTAAACTTTTTTAAAATTATTTATCTCTCCATTCTTTGCCCTGTCTTACCAATAAATTTTTAGCATTCATCGGATCAGCCATAATTTCCTTAACTATTTTTTCAACTCTAGCACCCTGAGACCCTTTTATCAATATCAAATCACCCTCCTCCATTCTCTCTTGTATAAACTTACCAGATTCAATATTTCTGTCAAAGCTATAGACGTCTTCTTTGCGCATTCCACCCTCCCTAGCCCCTCTAGCAATATCTCTAGCTCTCTCTCCTACGGTTATTAACTTATCAAAGCCACCTTTCTGTAAAGCCTGTCCAACCTCTCTATGGCCCTCCTCTGTATAGCTTCCAAGCTCCATCATATCTCCTAAAACGGCCCATTTTCTCCCATTACCATCCAAATCAATCTTCTTAATAAAATCAATAGCTGAAATACTTGATTGGGGAGAAGAATTATAACTATCATCTATAATTAAAGTGTTTTTTATTCCTTTTATCAAATTCATCCTACCACAAGGCAAATAATAATTTCTCAGAGCATCAGATATTTCAACCAAATTCATTTTATAAGCAATTCCAACAGAAGCCGCTGCCAAAGAGGAATAAATCGCTGAATAACCAATAACCCTAGGTAATTTTATAGGCACGACTGAACCGTCATGATTTAATTTAAAACTTATACCTGACATGTTATTAATATCTCTATTTTCCTCAAAACTAAAAACTAAATTTTGTGCTCTTACATTGGCCTCAGAATGAAAGCCATAAGTCAAAATTTTTGTCTTAGCCTCATCTTTAAGCTCTTTAGTCATCTCATCATCATAATTTAGTATTGCCCAACCATCTCTTTTTAAATCTTTAATTAAAACACCTTTTTCTTTTTGTGTATTTTTTACTGTTTTAAAAAACTCTAGGTGGGAAGGTCCAATCGTAGTAATAACCCCAACGTCACATTTGGCAATACTGGTTAAATATTTCATATCTCCTGGTCTATCAACACCAAATTCTAAAACCAAAAATTCAGGATATTTTTTATCTTTAAATAATATTAATTTAAGCGCTTTAAAAAAAACAAAAGCCCAACCAAACAAAGATCTACCAGGAGATACCACGCCAATAATACTCAAAGGAACACCTAGTTCATTATTATAATTTTTTATGCTCTCCCTGGTATTAAATTTAGACGACAAAACATTAAAAATGGCTTCCTTAGTACTCGTCTTACCAACACTTCCCGTGATTCCAATTATTTTGGGACTATACTTCCTTAAAATTATTTTCGCTAAAAATTTAAGTTTTAACTGAATTAACTTTTTCATATATTTAAAACTTTAACATAATTATCTGCTTCTCCAATCCCTTATCTCCAAAAGACCTCTACCCTTATCTTTGATAGTTATTTTTTGTTTATCCCTCCAGCCATATTTATCAATAAATTCCTTGGGTATTGTTAAGGTATAGCTATATTGATTAGTTTTTTTAAGTTTGTGTACAAATTTATCCATATAAGATTATTTATTTAGTGGCCACTATAATGGCCATTATAGTGGCCATTATCAAATTATAATTTATCAAAATTCTCATTAGAAATACCAAGTCCTAAATTACGCATAACTTGAAAAGCGTCAGCAGGACGGCCCAGAAAGTATCTCTTACCGTCTTCTGGATTTATATACCAAGCTTCTCCGTTTTGCTCTACTTGAAGTAGTATCTTTCCTTTCTGCTTTCCTGCAAAGTCGTTATTAATCTCTTGTTTAGCTCCTCCTGCCTTTTTGGGGTCGAAATTACCTTCTAGTTCTTGTTTATCACTAAAACCATCTCCATCTGTATCTGGGCTATTCACATCAGTGCCGATAGCATCTTCAAATTTATCAGGAAGTCCGTCCCCATCAGCATCATTCCCACTTAGATTACTTAGGGCTACTGGGATATTCGATATATCCACATTTTTTATTCCTATACCTTGTTCACGCATAACAGAGAAAGCATCAGCTGGACGACCCAAGTAATGTGAGTATTTAGTAGTTGGATTAATATAATAGGCCTTGCCGTCATCTTCTACTTTGATAATAATCTTTCCTTTTAATCTGTCAGATAAAGCACTGCCTTTTATTTTATCCCTAGCTTCTTGATAAGCGAGTTCGGAATTATAGCTTTGAGATAAACTTACAAAAACATCATCTTGACCTTCATGTTCACATTCAATACCTGACGGCGAAGCTAAACATTGCCCATATCCAATATCTAAATTACGAGAATTTATATTAAAAACAATTTCATAACCTAGTCCATCATTACCTGAATGATATTGATAAGGCTGTTTTGTCTCTGGATCTTGAGGTATTACATTTAAATATGTCGAATTTTGATATTCAATACTATTATTAGGCCCTAAATCAATCTCATCTTCTTTGGGATATCGTCCGATATCAGTGTAATACCTTTCTAAAGCAACTTGAATTTGTATCACATCTGATATTTTATTTTTTTCATTATCCCCAATTTTGCCCTCAATCAAATATAAATCTTCATCCATTTCAGTTTTAGAAAAATCGCGACGCATTTTAGTTAAATAATAATTTTTATCGGCAACAACATTTTTAAGACTTTCCAAATCACTATCCCATAATTCTTCTTCAAAAACTTCTAAATCGCTCTTGCTTACTTCTTTATTAAATTCTAAATTAAATTCAGGGGCTTTTACTTGCGTTTCAGATAAAACATAAAGTAAAACTTCATTAGTTTTTAATGATTCCTCGGAATCTTCTGGCACTCGAGTGGAAATTTGAGATATTTTTAAAGGATAAACTATAGAATTAGTCCTAAATGATATTTTAATAGGCTCTATATAATCACTATACTTATCAATATTTTCAGGATTATTTTCACCAATCCATTCTTTTATCGCCCCTTCAACCTCGTCAATACCATCTAAAATCTCTTCTTCAGAAAAATTTTGTACAACCAAAAACTCTTCTAATAAATCCTCCTCAATCCAATCCCCAGAATCAGCAATTTCATCGTAATCAGAATCATCGTAAGGGATTATCTTTAAAAAATAAGCTATAGCTTTTTGAAACTGTTCAAAATTATTTCCCGTAATTGATTCTATATAATATGTGGCTAGTTCTCTTGGAAAATTATCTTTATTTATTTCTTTATTATCAATCTCTTTATTAAAATCATTTATTACATTATCAATGTTATTTTCATAATCCAATTGATAAATCCAACCTTGAATAATTTCACTAAGATCATCATCATAATCACTTAGATTCTCTTTTGATATAGATATATTTATTTTACTGAATATACTTTGTTCAAAAAAATTATCTTCTGTAAGTTTTTTATATTCATTAATTTCATAATAATCATCGTCTTCCCTAGGAACTAGTTTAAGCATAATATCAATACTTTTTTGAAACTGATTATAGTCTTTATTTAAAAATGATACGTAATAATAACTAGCTAATTCCTCTGCTAAATTATCTTTTATAATCTTTATATCAACTTCTTTATCAAAATCGCTGATTATTTGATCCAGAATACCACTCGGATCAATTCTCATGACTGTAAAATACCATTCTTTTTCAATATACCAATCTAGAACATCTTTAATGTCTTCTTTAACTGGATAATTATTTTCTTCTAGCCAGTCATAGAGTCCATCCACTCCTGTGGCTGAAAGAACCGTTACTTCATAAATTCCTACTTGTTCTTGACTGTGAACTATGACATTAGTAGCCCCTAGCGCAATATTTTCAGCAAAACCGTCTACATCTTCTACTTTTTGCTCAGATCGTTCATTTCTTGTATAAATTGATAGTTCATCAAAAATATCATAAGGAGCAAGTTCTGCTTTAGGATAGCTTGGGGTCGGAACTATCCAGACGAATTTATCAGTCTCACCCTCATAACCTGCTTTTATATACAAATCTTCCATTCCTTCATTATAAACAATTAAAGCAGTTTGAGACGGTTCATAGATGTCCTTGTAATCAGGGCTATAATAAGGGATCATACCTCCATCAGCTTGAGCAAATGATAAAGGTGATGATAATAAAACTCCTAATAAAAGAAGTAGTGATGTTTTTTTAAACATAAATATTTTTTTAAATTATTATTTATCTAGTCTTAGCTACTTGATAATAGTTTAGCATAAATTTAGCTATTTCTCCAAAAAGAGGAGCGGCAGATGAGGCTGAAAAGGGAACATCTTTTGGGTCGTCTAATTTTACTAACATTACAAATTTTGGCTCTTCTATAGGAGCGTAGCCCACGAAAGTATGAATAGTTTTATTGCCATACCCCCCTTGAGATGAGGCCACCTCGGCAGTTCCGGTTTTTCCACCTACATAATAACCAGGGACAGCTGCTAATTTAGCATGACCGCCTTCAATCACATTCACAAGCATCCCTGAAAGAAGTGTAGAGGCTTCCTCAGAAATAACCCTTCTTACTTGTATAGGTTTGGTTACATCAATATTACCATCCTCATCAATCATCTTCTTTACTAAAAAAGGCTTCATTAAAATACCGTCATTAGCAATAGCGGCATAAGACATCAACATTTGGAGAGGAGTAACTGTTATTCCTTGCCCAAAAGATGCGGTAGCGGCATAAATTCGCTCAGGATTGTCTCCAGCTAAATTTAGAAGATTCCCATCGTTTTCAGCTTCCAGTTCGATATCTGTCTTACTTCCAAAACCAAACTTCTTTACATAATCGCTAAATAATTTAGGGCCTACTTGATCCATAGTATAAATTGCACCTGTATTTAGCGAATACTCTAAAACATAATTCATATCAACTTCTCCGTGCGCCCCTTTAGTCGCAAAATCAGAATTTTTTATTTCAAAATTACTAATATAAGTTCTACCTTCATCAACGTACTTAGTTCTAGGGGTAACTTTGCCCTCATTTAAAGAAATAGCCATGGTTATAGCCTTAAAAACTGACCCTGGTTCATATTCATCAAAAACAACTGGATTATTATAAACATCTATATTATTAACCTTACCATAGTCATTAGGATCAAAATTTGGGTAAGAACACATAGCTATTATTTCTCCAGTTTTTGGATTAACTACGGTTATACTTCCCTTGTCAGCACCATGTCTCCTCGCCACCTCATCCAACTTATTACAAATATAAAACTGCAACGCCCTATCTATTGTTAAAACCAAATCACTACCATTTATTGCCCGTTTATATTCTTTATCATTAATAATAAGCCCATTATTTTCATCTTCTAGCTTTGACTTTATATAGCCAAACCTACCCGAGAGCTCTTTGTCAAAATAACCCTCTAAGCCATAATTACCCTCTGGGTCATTATTGCCATAGCTAACAAAGCCCAACATATGAGCGCCAATATCAGACTCAGGATAATAACGATAACTTTCCATGACATGAGAAATTCCTTTTAGAGTAAATAAAAGCTCTTTTCCGTCTATATTCTTATAAATTTGACCATTTTTTATGATTAAACTATCTCTTACTATATCTTCTCCGCTTAAGTATATATAAAGATCCTTTAAATCTTCCCCATCTACTCTTTTCTTAATTGGCTCATAGGGATCATTTGGCTTATCTAAAATTTTATTATAATCATCTATTATTTCCTTTTTTCTCTCTTCAACCCTCTCTTCAATTTTTTTATTTCTTTCTTCTGACCACTCTGGATCACTCACTAAATTATTATATCTATTTCTTGCCTCATTAATTTTTGCTTGTTTTTCATTTTCTGGCGAAAAACTTAAAATTTCTTTTAATTCTTTATTTAATTTTTCTTTGTCTTCTTTTTTAAAATAATATTTCACATCTTTTTTTATCTCTTCCTGATCAAAAAAATTGTACAGTTTTTCGGAAAGACCCAGGGGGTCTTCTATATCTTTGGGAATAGCATAAACCAAGGCAAAATCACGATTAGTCGCCAAGGCGTACAAATTATCTGATCCCTCCTTTTCTCTTTCTATTAAAATTTCTCCTCTATCCGGTTTTAAGTCACTGTGAACCTGATGTTGCATTGAGGCTAGGTCAGAGAAATAATCTCCTTTCGTAATCTGAACCCGATAGAGTTTAAAAATACAAGCTGAAAACAACAAAAAAACAACCACTATCAATAGATAAAGACGGTTGTTATTTTTTTTATTTTTTTTTGTTTTACGCCAAGACATTTAAAAAGGAGTTATTTCTTAGCAACTGTTTGTCTTAAAACTTTTATATAATTAATTTCTTCTGCATTTGTCATACCCAATCCTTGAGTTCTTTTTACTATACTATTATATGATTTTAAAGAAGAAATTTCTACAGTAAGACCCCTATTTTCTTCACTACATTGACTAGCTTGTCTCTTTAACTCTTGAATTTTTAAACCTTTTATTGTTAAATCATTTACTGTTGCTACATAGTAACCACTCACTAACATAATTACCCCAATTAATAAAAAATTTATGGCACCACAAACCTTTTCTCTTTTTGCCTCTTTTCGAGATTTTTTTATCTTCTGATAATCATTGTTGCCCTTTGTAATTTTTTTCATAGTATTAACTTAAATTTTTACTACCGCTCTCATATGAGCACTTCTGGCTCTAGGATTTTTTTCAATCTCCTCCCGAGAAGGGATTTTAAATTTTTTATTTTTAAATTTTATTAATTTTATTTTAACCTCATGGTCGCATCTACAAACAGGAATTTCACTAGGACAAATACATTCTCGCTTTTCTTTTTCAAAAAATTTCTTCACAATTCTGTCTTCCAAGCTATGGTAAGAAACTATTGCCAATATTCCATCTTTTTTTAATAACTCTATAGCTTGGGGTAAAAACATTTCCAGGCTTTCCAATTCTTCGTTTACTACTATTCTCAATGCTTGAAATATCCTTGCTTTTATTTTATTTAAACCGGGAGAAAACCTTTTAGGTATAGCCTCTTCAATTATATCTGATAAATCTTTAGTACTTTTTATTTCTTTTTCCTCTCTATATTTAATTATTTCTTTACCTATTTTTTGAGCCCAAGGCTCTTCTCCAAACTTTCTAAAAATACGGGTTAGCTCATTTGATTTCAGATTATTTAATAGATAAATGGCTGATTCAAAACCCTTTGCCTCATCCTTAGAAAAAGACATATCAAGTAAGCCATTGTGTTTAAAGGAAAAGCCCCTTTCTCTGTCATCTAATTGAGCAGATGATAAGCCTAAATCTAAAACAATCCCGTCAAACTTCATTTTCTTATTGTCAAACACTCTCTCGGCACAATCTTTAATGTTTTTAAAATTGTCCTTTACCAATAATACATTTTCTATTTTTTCAGTCTTTATCTTCTCTTTTGCGTTTTCTATAGCCAGGTTATCTAAATCAATAGCCATAACCCTTCCTTTTTTTCCAACTTTATCTGATAATTTAAAAGTATAGCCACCTCCTCCTAAAGTCCCGTCAACATAATATCCTCCTAGAGAAGGCTTTAGAGCCTCTATACAATCGTCCAACATTACTGGTTTATGGTGATATTTCATTTATATATTTTATTGATTGGTAACCCCTCCCCGTTTTAACCAAAGGATTAAAACAGGGAGGGAAGCATGGGAATTTTCTTATATTATTTAATTTGCGATTAATGGGTCATGACCGTTTGCCACCTCTATTCCGTCTAAATAACCGTCTTTGTCTGTATCTGGATTATCAACATCAGTTCCTAATTCTTCCTCTCTTGAGTCAATTAAGAAGTCTCCATCACTATCAACTCCCCTAGTAGCACCAGAATAAGTTATAGCTTGCATGGTATTCCATTCCTCGGTTGTTGATGGAGTTTCTCCAAATATATTTCTAAATATTTCTATTCCATTTCTTTCACTATCCAAATTGCGGTTCTGAGCTTTTTGTCTCAAACCATAAGCCATAACAGTAACAGCAGCATCGTCTTTGTCATTATTCATATTAGGAATCCTCTTATATATTTCTTTAAATTTTTCTTTTGCCCATTTTTCTGCCTTTAGACTTCTGGTTCCAGGCCATCTTCCATTGGCAATTTTAATAGTATCTTCAAGTTCATCTTCGTCCTCTGGTAATTTATCAAAAGCCTTTTCATAGGAATATATAACAGCAGCTCTTTCACCAGCGCCCAATCTCTCAGTGTTAGAATCAACTCCATGAGCTACAAAATCTTCAATTGCGTTTCTAGCTTCCTGTCTCATTTTATTCATTTTATCTTTTAATTTTGACAAATGTTTTTGAGCGTTTATTCTAAACTGAGCAATATCTTCATCTATGTTTCCTAATCTTTTATTAATCTTTTCTAAAACAGAAGAAATTTTTCCTTGCATTAATTTTTTAGCATTTTCCCTCATCTCCTTCATTTCATCACTTACTACACACTCTCCGCTAGTTGCAACTTCCACATCCCTAGTTTCTGCTACACATTCATTGGGATATGTTTTCCCATCTGTTCCACAAACTGGACTATATTCTTCTGTGCATTTTTCTCTTATTTCTTTCCTCTCTTGATTTCTCTCATGTATTCTTTCTGAAATAATTTGCCCATAAGGCTTGTAACAAATTCCTCTCTGTTTTTGTACAACTTTTCCGTTTTCAAATTGTTTATAAGGAACCAATTTTGGACAACATCTTTTACCATTTCCAATCAAACCTAAACTTTCTCCTTCTCCTACACATAAATTTTCATCAGTAGTAGCATCGTCATCGTCATCATCTCCATCTTGATCTTCACACTCGCCCTGATAATCTATTTCGATATCTTCGCACTCTGCCGAACAGCTATTAGAGTAAGTTTCACCATCTACCCCACAAACTGGAGCATATTCCATAGTGCAAATACAAGTATCAATATCACAGTCCTCGGGACAACTATCTTCTGTTTCAGCACAAGGACAACCAATTCCGTAACAAACATTTTCCGTACAAACACCATCTCCACACACATCTTCACAAATTGGGGTTGAAATAACAGCAACTTCACAAGTTCCAGAAGCATCGGTATAATCTCCATCTAAAACACATTCTAGATCAGAAGAAGCACAACATAATATTCCAGATATTCCCCCACACATTTCACCTTCCAAGACACAATCATCACTACTTGAAGCACAATCATAAATAGCGCATCCATCATCATCGGTTCCAATGTTAATTATATCTTCAATACCTCCAGAACAAAATTCTGGTCCTGGAAAGTTTTCACAAACAGCCTCTATCGTGCCCGTTGAAGTATCCTCCGAACTTATTAAACTTGGAGAACTAGTTGAAGTATCTTCATCTTCAGCACTAGCTACTAAAAATAAGCTAAAACTAAAAATAAGAGACAAAATCAAAATTGATGAAAAAATTTTACTTTTTTTAATCATAATTTTTAAAGTTAAAAATATTTTTTTATTATTAATAAATTATATTCCTAATTCCCCTAAAGCCTCGGCTATTTCTGAACTATCTTTTTCTGTGTCTTTTTTGTACTTATCCCAAGCAAGTTCATCCCATATTTCAAGACGATCATAAAGCCCAGCCACAATAACCCTCTTCTTAAATCCGGCAAATTTTCTTAAATATTCTGGCAAATTTATTCTTCCTTGATTATCAAAGTCTATTTCAACAGCTCCAGCTAAAAGATGTCTAGCAAAAGCCCTGGCCTTTGCTTGTCCAATAGGTAAATTGGCAAACTTCTGGGCCATCTCCTCCCATTTTTCTTTAGGATACAAAAAAAGACAGTTGTCTAAACCCTTAGTAACCACTGCCCCTTTCTTAAGCATATTACGAAATTTGGCTGGAATAGCCATTCTGCCCTTTGTATCTAAATTGTGATTGTATTCACCTATAAACATAAAATAATCTACTGTATTTATCTAAAACTTATCTTAAAAGAAATTATTTAATTATTTTAATAGTAAAATAAGATACTTAAATTCACCACTTCCCACCACTTTTCACCTCAATAATTTAATTATACACCACTTTTCCACTAAAGACAACCACTTTAGAAATAATATTATATTAATGTTTATACACTAAAATTAGAGAAAAAATTAAAAAAAACCCTCTTTTATCTTCTAAAAAAAGGGTTTTTTTATAAGGCTGTGGATAATATAAGTACTTTCAACCAATACTTATCCACAATTAATACACATCTAATAAATAATTTTTTTCTTAATAGTTATATTAGGTTCTATGTCATATTCTGGACTTACTATATTTATTTTATTACCTTTAAAAACTTTATTTTCTCCATATTCACCTTCAATAGGGATATTCAGGGCATAGGCCAAGGCGTTAGCAGTAACCACACCTATCCTAAGAGAGGTGAAACTACCACCTTTATTATTTACCTTGATTTCCTTAATATCTGATAATTTAAACTTATTTTCTTTTAAAATTCTATCAATTAGAGGTAATAATTTTTCTGCTTGATTTTTATAAGCTAGTAATTTTTTTTGAGTCAAAATTTTAGAATCCTTTAAAATTGATACTTTTATTTTTTTAATGTCAGTGACTGTGTCTAAATATAAAATCATAATTTTATTTTACTACGACGCCCTTTCCACTTGATAATTCATCTTTCTCTAAATTTGTAGTTATCTTTTCTAGGCTTCTATATTGTTTCTCATTACAAAAATTATCATAAGCGCTAAACTTAATATTTTCTAATAAATCTAAAACTCTTCCCACATCGCCATCCTCTGGTATTAAATCAAGCTTAAATCCAGCCTTATAGTTTCCTCCCCTAGAATCAATTTTTTTTAAATCCCAAACAACACGATTACTTATTTCTCCATTCATCAAGTTTCCAGCTAATAAACTTTTTTCATCTGCCCAGACCACTCGCTCTGGCAAATCAGCACTCATAATAATTTTACTTAAATCATTACCAAAGTTTTCTAACTCCCAAAATACCCAATAACTAGTGGGTATTCCAACCTTAGGAGGAAGAGGTCCTACCCCAAGCTGATCTCCCTGAGGGCTATAATAATAACCAGCCGAGGATATTTCAAATTGAGATAAAATCTTCACCACTGGGGAATATTTATTTAAGCTAACCATCTGCCCTAAAAAATCATAATTTAAATCAAGAGCTAAACCTAAAACTTGATTAGTATCTATTTCATTTCTTGTCCATTTAGTTAAAACCTCAACTTCCCTATTTTCCCCTGAGTCAAAATCGCCTAAAAATATTTCATCCTCCTCCCTTTCGTAATTATCACCCTTTACTATAGTAAAATCATTCAAAGAAAAATCAGAATTTATTGAAGCAATGCTAAAATTAGCGTTCTTAATTTCCCCCTCCTCTTTATTTGTAAAATTTATTTTAAAAATAACATCATCACCTAACTCTAAATTATTTTTATTAGGAGATATGCTGATTTCAAAACTAGGCTTAACTACTTTAATTTCATTACTTTTCTCAAATTGTTTTATTTTTAGTTCATTGTTTAAGCCGTAAAGAAGAACATCTAAATTATATTCCCCTTCTTCAGAATTAGTAAAAGCATCAAAATTCAAAACAATCTTCTCGCCCTTGGCTAAGTTATTAATTTTAATTAATTGATCCTCCCAGTCATAATTTCCATCCCCATAAACTTGACTTAAATTCCAATGAGATGGCGAAAATTGAAGCGATATCTGATTCCAATTCAAATCAGTTTTATTAGATATATTAATTTTTCCTTTAAAATTACTATCTTTATAAACTTGTTTTGGTAACTCTAGAGAAATATCAAGTCCGCTACCCTCAATATTATAAATAAGCGAACTAAGCTTCTTCATTTCTTTTCCCTCTAGGATATAATTAAAAGAACTTGAAATAATCTGCCTGTTCCCTGGCTCTCCCAAAACTATTCCTATTATTTTAACTTCTCCATTAGCTCCATTGCTCAATTTTCCTAAATTAAAAGTATTTTTATTAGTGTCGTATATATTTTGTGGAATTGCTTTTTGAAACAAAAAATTATTTGGAAGATTAATAGCCAAATTAGACTCCTCTATACTTCTATCCCCTTCATGTGAATAAGAAATTGTAAAAATCTCTTGCTTTCCGCTTAATACCACTTCATTTTTATGAACAATCTTTAGCTCTATTTCTTGTACTGGTTGCCAAAAATAAAATGCCAAAAAAATACCAAGCAAAGATAAAATTACAGACAATAGAATAACATCCGCAAAAAGATGAAAATAACCTTCTTTATAATGTTTTTCGTGCCTATCTCTTAAGGGCTGAGCAAATAAATTAAGAGTTCCAATAAAAACATTCTTGCCTTTGCCTTTATCCAGGGGCAAAGCAACAGATTCCGCCTCCTTAATATCTCTCTTATCTTCATCCCTAACAATCTCTAAATTATTATTATTTTTACTAAATTCCTCTTTTTTAGACATAAAATTAAAATTAGTTTTATTTAAAATTTATTGTACTTACTAATATTTCATCTCTACTGTCATGATTCATATCATAAGACATAACTTTTATTCCACTTTTCAAGTCCATTCCATAGGCCATAAATTTCTTCATCAATTTACCGTCTTTAGAAAAAACTCTAACTTCAGGCTCTGAACCCTTACCTGGTCCTGTAATAATTTCTTTATCCCCCCGACCATCTATATTGCCAACTGTTACGTCCACGCCCCCTTTGAAATCATCCGAATAAGCGAAAAATCCACCAGTCAAGCTCTCTCCATCTCTGGAAAAAACTCTTACGTGCGGGCCTCCACCAGCTCCAGCTCCGGTTATTATTTCCTTCGTGCCGTCTCCATTTAAATCCATAACAGCCACATTAACTCCACCTCTAAAATTTTCATCGTAGGCGAAAAAACCACCAATTAAAGGTCTACCTTCAGGAGTAAAAACTCTTACATGCGGTCCTCCACCAGCCCCAGCTCCAGTTATTATTTCCTTAGTGCCGTCTCCATTTAAGTCTTCCACTGAAAAAGAAATTTCACCAGTAAACTTTCCATTATAAGGAGAAAAACTGCTGTATATTTCACCATTCTGGTAAACAGTGATGATTCCATCACTGTTTACTAAAATCTCCTCTTGGTTTGAATTATTATCAATATCTGAAATTAAAATATCACTGTTGCCTTCAAAACTATCAAGATAAGAAAAGAATCCATTCATTGTTTGCTTTCCCGAATCATTAAAGACACGAACGAAGCTTCCATTACTAAAACTATTTTCCTTTATTTCATTATTTATTTTCAATAATATTATACCATCTTCGCTCTCTAAATCCACCCAATTAACCTTAGCACCAGTATTAATTTTTAAATCCTGAGTGCCTTTTATTTTTTCAAATTCCTCTTTTTCAAAATAATAAGTTTGTTTTTTATCAGTTGAATTAACAACGGCTATTCCGTTTTCAAAATCTCTTCTCCAAAGACCAGACTCTATTTTATGATCTTTTCCATTTAAAAGGTTGTAGGGCCTACTTCTGGAGGTTCCTAAATCCTCATTGTATTCGTCATACCACCATAACTGAGCATGACTTTCATCTCCATAATCAAAAGAAAAGTATCCATCTCCCATTAAAGTGCTAGTGAGTCCAAATCTCATTTTCTTATAATCATCCCAGTTTCCTTTATTTTCAGTATTGGAATTAATCACATAAAATAAAGGGTCTTTATTTTCCTCAGGTAAAAATTCTATATATTTAGACATAACATCTGCCCAAGTTCCATCTCCCTCCCAAGGAGTAGGAAAAGTTTCAAACATTCTGCCGTTAATGTCTGGTTGAAAATTTTTTCTAGAATTACCATTTATTAATATCAACTTATCATCCCCTATTTCCTGACGTGTCTTACTTAATAAACTAGCTATGCCTTCGCACCATTTTTGATTTACCTCCTCCTTATTTTCTCCAAAATTATCATTATCATTATCAATGTCAATTTTCCCATTAGGATTATAATGACTTATATCAGCGTCTATTATATCATAAAGAATTCCATCCCAATCTTTTAGTTCTATTTTTTCATTAATATAATTTACATTAAATTCTTGCCAATCATCTTCATAAACATTTACTGCAAACACATCGGGCCAAAATTCTAATCTTCCTCCATTCTCCCCCCTGAGCCACAAATCATTTTTTTGAACCTCATTATATAAATATCTATTTAAACCCACGTCATCGCCAAGACCAGAAACATTAATCATGGCTGGATAAATATATGACAAAATCCTACCTTCCAGATTAACACTTCTGTAATAATCAAAAAAACCAGGACTACTAAAAATTGTTTCAGTTGGAACAATAACTAGATCCCAGTTTGATAAATCTTCAAAATCAGCCTCGTCTACATAGCTCAAATAGTAATTTGCCAATTTTGGATAAGTGCCTTTTGCTAATGTAAAATTAAAAGGTATTAATAATAATAAAATAGCGAAAAAAAATTTTATGTAAGTTCTTCTAGGCATTTGTACAGGAAAAAATACTAATAAAGAAAAGTAATTTAAAAAGAATATTACTTTATAAGCGAATTATATAACTCTACAGTGTTCTCGACTATATTTTCAGGATTATATTTTTCTTTTATGACCTTTTGCGCCCTGGCACCAAATTCTTTTGCCTTATCTTTATTTTTTAAAACAAAAGAAATCTCATCTTTTAAACTTTCATGATCTTTGTTTGTAAAAATAAAAGCTGTTCCCTGGGCTGGCTCTAGATTTTCAGGAATATCACTAATAATAACTGGTAGAGAATAAGACATCGCTTCAAGCAGGGCAATTGACATGCCCTCTGTCTCAGAAGGCTGTACAAAAACATAAGCATTAGAGAAAAGCTCTTTTAAAACTCTGCCAGTTTGTTTGCCAGTAAATATTATATTTGAATTATCCCTAGCTAGTTCCTTTAATTCATCTACATAATCATCAGTAAACACACTGCCCCCTGTTATAACCAGCTTCTTGTCTGTTTCTAATAAGTTATAAGCCTTTATAAGATTGTGTATACCTTTATGTCTAACAAGCCTTGAAACTACCAAAATATAACTATCTTTAGTTAATCCCCATTTTTCTGTAATCTCCTTAGCGTCAACCAATTCTGAAACATTAACACCGTTAGGAATATAATCAGCTTTTCTTTTATACTTTTTCTCAGTATATTTTTTTAATTGTTTTGAAACTGTAATTATTTTATGTGGCAATTTACAGGAAATGTATTCTCCAAACTTCAAATACATTTGAGCAAAAAATCCCCATTTCTTATGATAGTAATCCTGGCAATGAAAAGTAGAAACAACTTTTAAATCAGGCCTAAAAAAACGTATAAGCCAAATCATAGAAGAAGGACCAATTCCATGAAAATGGACAACATCATATTTTCTACTAAAAATAACTTTCAAGCTAGAGAAAAAAGTATGAGTTATGGCATCAAGATGTTTTGTTCCTACGCTGGGCAAACTTATCAATCTAACCCCCTTATATTCTTTTAAATCTTTATCTGAATAATTAGGGCGTGTAAATACAAAAATTTCATGTCCAGCTTTAACTAAACGTGTAGATAGTTCTTCTACATGCACCTCTATTCCTCCCCCCTTGGAAGGTATGCCTTTTTGTCCTATCATTACTATTTTCATATTTTTATTCAACTATTAAACTTATACTATAGCTAATTCCTGAGCTTTCCCCATCAACTTTAATAGAAGCATGAGCGGGCAAAACTGAAGGAATTTCTAGCTCCCTGTAAAAATAACCATCATCGTCAGTAGAAACTTTTTCCTTTTCACCTAAATATCTAATATCCAGAGTTTCATTAGAACCAAATCCACCTCCACTAAGTCTTATTGTCTCACCAGCTTCTACTACGTTTTTATTTAAATTTAAATATAATTTTTGTTTTGTTTTCTGACTATTTTTAGTTGAATTATAATAATCAACAACCTCCATATTACTATCGAGTACTAAAATATTATTTAAATTATAAACAACAACCATTTCCGTCTCTCCATCTTTTACAATATTCATTCCTTGAGCCCAGCCTTTTCTTTCTCCTATGCCAGTAGTAAAAATCCAATCAACCGGCTTAAGAGAATATTTATTAAGCTTAACTACTCCTACTCCGTCTGAAAAATAGACATAATTACTGTCAGCTGAACCAACTACATCATATCCATTATCAGATATATGTTTAAAACTTGTCTGCTTTACTAGCTTATTCAACCCCTCATCTATTAAATATCTGACTACGGAATTGTCATCAACTACAAAAAGACCTAGATTCTTATCAAAATAACTCTTTCTAAAATGATTACTATTAAAATCCATCTTTCTTTCTGCTATTAATTCTCCGGAATAACGATCATACACAGAAACCTTGTCTTCTTTTAAACTAAAGACATATCCCCTGTCTTTATTAAAATTAACATTATAAGAATAATCATTTTCTATCTTAGGAATAGCCTCAATGACTTGCATATTCTCGTTCCAAAATTTTATATTATTTCTTCCCAAAGTAATTAATCTGTTATTTAGCTCTTCTAAACCAAGAAACCAATCCCAGGAATTATCCTTTATTTTATTAA